>JBIPOQ010000064.1:0-11417 GCA_044379055.1 Myxococcota bacterium | reverse complement strand
GGCGGCTCGCTCGCGGGCTGTCCCGCCTGCCTCGCCGAGGGCAGCCCGCTCCATCGCTGCTTCGCGGCGACCCGTTATGCCGGCCCGATCACGAGCCTGATCCCCGGCTTCAAGAATCCGCGCGGCCCCTTCGGGCCCCGACCCGAGTCGTGGCGCCTCGTCGACCACCTCGCGGACGCTCTCGCCGACCGCGTCGTGCAGCAGACGGGCGTCCGCCCCGACCGGATCGTCCCGATTCCCCTCTACCCCTCCCGCCTGCGCCAGCGCGGCTTCAACCAGGCCGACCTGATCGCGCGCCGGATCGCCCGTCGCATGGGCTGCTCCTTCGCGCCGGGCCTGCTCGTCCGGGTGCGGGACACCGGCACTCAGGCCGGCCTCTCCGCCGCCGAGCGCCGTCGGAACCTGCAGGGTGCGTTCCGCGCCGTCGCCCCGCTGCCCGGATCCGGCCTGCGCATCGCCCTCGTCGACGACGTCCTGACGACGGGCGGCACCCTCGCGGCCGCCGCCGAAGCCCTGCTCGCTGCCGGAGCGGGCGAGATCCTCGCCCTGACCCTCTCCGCGACCGTCGCCCCGCGGCGAGCGCGGGCGATGTCCGGCGCGTATGCTCACGCCCCTCATCCTCCCAGGAGCCCCGTCATGCGCGCCTCTCGCCGCCTCGCCCCGATCGTTCTCGTGGTCCTCGCCCTCCTCGTCGGTCCGGTCGCGATCGCGCGGGCTGCCGGCGAACCGACCAAGCCCGACGCCGCGTTTCGCGCCGCGATGAAGCGCTTCCTCGTCGCCCAGAACATCCCGCCCCAGATGGGCGAGCAGATGGCCTTCTCCGCCGCCGAGCAGGTCCTGTCCTCGATCGCCTCGACGGGGGTCTCGATCACGGAGCCGATGCAGGCGATCGTCGTCGAAGAGGCGCGCAAGGATTTCGGGCAGCGCTTCAGCGACGTCGAATTCCTGACGGACCTCTACGCGACGGTCTACGTGCAGCACTTCACGACGAAGGAGATCTCCGCGATCGCCGATTTCTGGGAGTCGCCGGCGGCGCAGAAGCTGCTCTCCCAGACGCAGACGCTGAACGACGCCTTCGTCGGCAAGATGCAGGAGGCGACGGGTCCCCTGGCCGAGTCCTTCCAGACCCGCGTCGACAAGCGCCTGCGCGAAGCGGGCGTCCTCGGCAACGCGCCCTGAGGACCCGCTTCAGGCCGGGCGGGTCCGCGAGCGCAGATAGGCGCGACGCGCCTCGGCGCACTCCTCGTCGGAGAAGGCCGTGACGAGCCCGTCCGCGTCGGACCAGGAGCGCATCGTCCCGACCATCTGATCCGTCACCGCGTTGACGTGGCGCTTGGTCGAGAAGAGCGCGTGGGAAGCCTTGGCCGACAGCGACGCGGCCAGCGCTTCGACCTCCGCGTCGAGGCGATCGTCGGCGACCACACGGTTGAGGAAGCCCGCCGCCCGTGCCTCCTCGGCCTCGAAGGGCCGGCAGGTCAGCACGAGCTCCTTGGTCCGCGCCGGCCCGAGCTCGCGCACGAGTCGCGGAATGCCGCCCCACGCGAGCGGAATCCCGAGATCCACCTCCGGTATCGAGAAGCGCGAGCCCGCGCTCGCGATCCGGAGGTCGCACGCCGACGCGAGCACGAGTCCCCCGCCGACACACCAGCCCCGGATCGCCGCGATCGTGATCGCACGCATCGCCTCGATCGCATCCGCCATCTGCCGCCCGAGCTCGGCGACCTCCCGGGTCGTGCGGCCCGGGGTCGCCGCGAAGCTCGCGAGATCCGCGCCGCTCGAGAAGCTCGTCCCGCTCCCGCGGACGACGACGACCTTGACGCCGCGCTCCGCGTCGAAATGGCGCGCGGCCCGGGCGAGCTCTTCGAGCATCCCGACCGAGAGGGGGTTCAGCTTCTCCGGCCGCTCGAGCCGCAGCTCGCCGATCGCACCGTCGATTCGCACGCTCAGGGATTCGAACACGTTCGCTCCTCTTCGGCGCCACCCGAGGAGGCGCCCCGATCGCGGCCCGCCCCGCACGCCTCGTACGCCGCGCCCGTCCGGAGGCCGCGCGTCGTCAGCCCGAGATCTCGCGCGCGACGCGGGGGGCGTGATGGGCGATCAGTGCCGAATCATCGATCTCGTCGGGATGGAAGTCGCGACGATACCAGGCGAGATAGGCCGATGCCGTGCCGCGCAGGAGCCCCGCCTCGCCCCACAAGAAACGCCACCCCTGCGCCCAGATCGCTCGATCGAAGAGGAGCCCGTCCTTCCAGAGCATGTAGCTCGTGCGCATCAGCGTCTCGAAGGTCAGGAAGAAGGAGTCGAGGGCCATCGCGGCGATGCGGAGCCCATGGCTCGGAGCGACGCGCTTCAGGACGTCGAAGGCGACGGATTTGTGCTCCGACTCCTCGAGGGCATGCCAGCGCCAGAGCGGTGCCATGTCGGGATGCATCGGGGCGAGCCGACGCGCATCGTCCTCGAGGACCTGGCGGGCGAGGAGCGCGGTCAGATGCTCGAGGGCGGCGGTGATGGCGAGCGAGAGCTTCGGCGTCCGGCGATTGTGGAAGCGCATGACCCGGTCGAGGAAGCGATTGCGGCGGGCGAGGAACGCATAACCCTGGGCGAGGAGCAGCTCGAGATGTTCGTCGTGGAGGCGACTGTGCTGACCCTCCTGGCCCGCGAAGCCGCGGATCTGCTCGAGCAGCGCGGGATCGTCGATGCGATCGCGGTAGTGGAGGACGGAGCGGACGAAGAAGGCCTCGCCGAAGGGAAACGTCGAGGAGAGTGCGTCGAGAAAATGCGTCGCGAAGGGGTCGCCCCCGTGCCAATCGCGCGGCAAGCCCGGGGCCCCCGATCCATCGGGCGGTCTCGTCAACGAGAGCTTCGGACGGCGAATCGGAATGGCGTCGGGCATCTCGGCCGCCGAACGTAGCGCGCAGGTCCGGTCGCCGATCCGCGAGCCGTTTCGAACGCCGAACGCCGGTGATCCCGCGGGTTGCACGGGAATTGCGATTGCCTCAACGGCCCGGGCCGGGCCAAGATCGTCGATTCCCAGTCGAGGAGACCTCCCGTGCGACGACCCGCGATCCCCAATCCGATCCTGGCGCTCGGCGACCGTGCGGCGCGCCGTACCCTGCGTGCGCTCGCCTCCGCCGTCCCGGCGGCCCTCGCCGCGCTCGGCGGCCTCGCCGGACTCGCCCCTGCGGCGTTCGCAGCAGACGGCGTCCTCTAGATCAACCAGGCCTGCGCGACGCAGACCGGCTGCTTCGCCGGCGACGCGCCCGGCTTCCCGATCACGATCGCCGCCTCCGGCAGCTATCGGTTCACCAGCAATGTGAGCCTGACGGACCCGAACGCCAACGGAATCGAGATCACCACGAGCTTCGTGAACATCGACCTCGGCGGCTTCCTCCTCGCCGGGCCGATCACCTGCACGGGCTCCGGCTTCAATCAGGGCCTCGTCTGCGGAGCGGGTACGGGCGACGGGATCTGGGCCGCGAACAACGACGGCATCGCCGTACGCAACGGCACGCTCCGCGGCTTCGCAGATCAGGGCTTCGCGGCGAACGGCGGCGCCGCCCGGGTCGAAGACATGGTCTTCAGCGAGAACGGTCGCTGGTCCGTGCAGGTCAGCGACGGTGCGCAGATCCGGAACGTCCTCGTCGAGCGCAGTGGCGGCAATGGGACGTCCAACGCGTTGGTGACCAGCACGGGCGCCGTCATCGAGAACCTGGTCGCGAGGCAGAACCAGAACAACGGTGCCTCGGTGGGCAGCTGGTCGACGATCCGGGGAAGCTCGTTCACCTCGAACGGCGTCAACGGACTCTCCGGAGGCAGCGGCTGCACCGTCGTGCAGAACAGCGCCTCGGGCAACGGCGGCGACGGCATCTCGGTCAGCAAGAACAGCCAGATCGCGGAGAACTCGTCCACCCTGAACGACGGCGACGGAATCCAGACGACCAGCGACTCGAACGTCCAGCGCAACACCGTCGCCGAGAACGCGGGCTATGGCCTGCGCATCACCGGCACGGGCACCGCCTATCGCGAGAACCAGATCGGCACCAACACGCTCGGCACCGTGCTCGGCGGGGTCAACACGGGCAGCAATCTCTGCAACGGCTCGGGCATCTGCCCCTGACGCGCGGCGCAGGCGCGGGAAGCCGCGCGCGCGGCTCAGCGCGCCTTGACCGACTCCGCGATCGTGCGGCGCAGGCGATCGGGGTCGACGGGCTTCTTGAAGATCACGCCTTCGAGACCTTCCATGCGGCTGCGCTTGATGATGTGGTCCTTGTCGTAATGGAAGGCCGTCATCATCAGGACGGGCGTATTCGGGTACGTCTTGCGGACCTGCAGGTAGAGCTCGTAGCCGTCCATCTTCGGCATCACGACGTCGGAGAGCACGAGGTCGAAGGGCTTCGCGGCGAGCATCGCGAGAGCCTGCTCGCCGTCCGCCGCGACCTCGACCTGACAGCCGTCGGCCTCGAGCATCTCCTCGAGCGTGCGACCGATGCCGGGATCGTCGTCGGCGACGAGGATGCGCAGACCGCGCAGGCGCGGATCCGGGACGTGGCGCCGTCGCTCGTTGCTTCGCAGGTCGACCATGCGGGCGGGACCGACGTAGTGGATCGTCTCGTAGCGCTCGGTCGCGACCATCTCGCCGAGGCGCTCGACGATCTCGCTGATGCGGGCGACCTCGCGGCGGATCGCGTCGAGGCGCTCGTTCTCGACCGAGCAGTCGCACTCGCCGGCGAGCCGACCGATCTCGTCCTCGAGCAGCGTCGCCTGGTTCACGATCACGGCGAGCGGGTTGTTGATCTCGTGCGCGAGGCCGATCGCGACCTCACCGAGGGTCGCGAGCTTGTCCTTGCGGCGGATCTCGCGGAGATCCTTGGCATAACCGATCGTGCCGTCCTCGAGCCCCGCGTCGTCGTAGAGGATCGTGCCGGAGATCGCGACGGGGATGTGCTCCCCGGAGCGGGCGACGAAGGTCGTCTCGAGGGCATTGACGCGGGCTTCACCGCCGTACTCGGGGCTCCGCATCGCAGCGCCGACCCGGCGCGCCTCGTCGATGCTCGGATAGAACATCCCGACGAACTCGCCGAGCACCTCCTCGGATTCGTAGCCGAGGGTGTCGTGCGCCCCGTCGTTGAAGTAGACGACGCGGCCCTTGTGGTCCGTCGCGATGACGATGTCGGGCGAGCGATTGGTGAGTCGCTCGAGCTGGTCCTTCGTGAGACCCATCTTCGGGAGGCTCATCGATCGGCTCCCCTATCCCGGCTTCGTCATGCGATGCCGTGCTCTCCGAGCCAACGCTCGGCGTCGATCGCCGCCATGCAGCCGGTTCCCGCCGCGGTCACCGCCTGGCGATAGGTCGGATCCGCGACGTCGCCGCAGGCGAACACGCCCTCGATCGAGGTTCGCGTCGTCCCCGGCGCGACCTTCAGGTAGCCCGCCGGATCGAGCGCGAGCTGCTGGCCGAAGAGCGCCGTGTTCGGCTGATGCCCGATGGCGATGAACACCGCGTCGAGCGCGACGTCCCGCTTCGATTCGTCGCGCACGTCGCGCAGTCGGACACCGGTCACGAACTCGTCGCCCAGTACCTCGTCGACCGCGGAGTGCCAGGCGACCTCGATCTTCGGGTTCGCGAGCAGCCGCTCCTGCATGATCTTCGAGGCGCGCAGCTCGCCGCGGCGGTGGACCAGGGTCACCTTCGTCGCGAAGCGCGCGAGGAAGAGCGCCTCTTCCATCGCCGTGTCGCCGCCGCCGACGACCGCCATCGGCTTGCCCCGGAAGAGCGCCCCATCGCAGGTCGCGCAGGCGGAGACGCCCTTGTTCGTCAGCCGCTTCTCCGAGTCGAGCCCGAGCCAGCGCGCGGAGGCGCCGGTCGCGACGATGATCGCGTCGGCGGTGTACCGCTTGCTCTCGGTCTCGACGACGAAGGGCCGCTTTGAGAAGTCGACGCGGGTCGCGTCCTGGAACACGATCGCCGTGCCGAAGCGCTCGGCCTGCTTCTGGAATTCTTCCATCATCCGGGGACCCGTGATGCCGTCGGGGTAGCCCGGGTAGTTCTCGACCTCGGTGGTGATCATCAGCTGGCCGCCGAAGTTGAGCCCCGCGAGCACGAGCGGCTCGAGGCCGGCGCGCGCGGTGTAGATGGCTGCCGTGTAGCCGGCGGGGCCGCTGCCGATGATGAGCACGCGTCGGTGCTCGGAGTCCATGCGCATTCCTTTCGGAGTCGGGGGAGGAGACGAGGCGGAAGTCTAAGGTCGGGGCGGGGGGCCCGCCAACCGAAGGCTCAGAGCGGCTCGGTGATCGGGAGCTCTTCCCACATGAGCTGCAGGAAGATCCCGATGAAGAAGGACAGGAAGGTCATCAGCAGGAGCGCCGACGGGAACACCCAGAGCGACTCGTAGCCGACGACGTGGGGCAGCTGGCCGAGCATGGGCGGCATCGTCGTCTTCAGGGCCTCGACCGAGATTTCGCCGCCTTCGGGCGACCAGTTGCGCACCACCATGAAGGGCCCGACCAGGCTCGTCATCACGATTCCGGCGCCGAAGGCCTCGACGACCCCCAGCAGGAAGATCGATCGCGCCCGGGCGAAGGCGACCGCGGTGTCGGGGATGCGGTGGGCGATCTCGACGTAGACGTAGAGGAGGGTGACCAGCCCGAGCAGCATGGTCACGGCGTTGAGCGCGAAGGTCGAATGGCTCGCCAGATCCCAGACCTCGTCGATCAGGAAGACCGGCAGGTAGCCGACGATGATGCCGGCCCCGATCCGGGGGATCGAGGAGTGGAAGAACGAGAGGTCGCGCTTCCAGCAGAAGCGGTAGAGCAGGAACCAGATCGCCGAGGCGTTGACGAACACGACCTCCGCCGAGCAGACCAGATCGATCCAGCGGGGATGGCTGGCGTACGCGAAGCTGCCGACGATGAACGGGGCCAGCAGGGCGGCGAGGGTGAGCGCGTGGATGCGCGGGGTGTGCCAGGTCAGGACCCGATTCACCGGGGCGCGCCCGCGGCCGAGCGCCGCCGAGTAGTTGATGATCGCCGAGGCGTTCCGGATGTCGTAGGCGCGCAGGAACCAGCGCTCGAGCTTGTCGAAGATGCGCTTCGTGTTCCGATCCGCGCGGCGGAGAAAGGGCATCAGGTCCCGGCCCCGCTCGATGCGGGTCGCGCCCCGCACGGCGATGGCGCCGATCATCTCGCTCTCCCGATCCCGGAAGGGCGAATCCTCCTTCTCGAAGGCCTGGTTCTCCTCGTCGAGACAGACGCCTTCGACCCAGAGATAGAACGCGCGCTCCGCCATGCGCAGGATCATGCGATCGACCGCCGCCTGATCCCCCGTCTCGAGCACCTGGAAGAATCCGCTCTCGGTCGGGTCGTCGCTCGAGTCGACCAGCTGGACGCCGCCCTCGATGTAGCGCTGCAGATACTCGGGATCGACTCGACCCGAGACGAGCTCACGGAGCGACTCGTAGATCCGGCGCCGCAGGGCGAAGCCGGCGAGTCGCAGCGGTCGGCCGCCATCGAGCTCGTGGGTCTCGATGAAGCGCAGGAAGACCTGCGAGAGGAGTGCCAGGTCCTGGTGGAAGCGCAGCCGCTGGGCGTCGCCGAGGCGGGCCCCGCCATCGGTCTGGCGGAACAGCTCCTCGAAATAACGCGGCGCGTTCGAGAGCAGGCGCACCAGCAGATTGCGTGCGTCGCGGGCCGTCGCCCGGGGTCCGAGCAGGCGCGGCTTCGAGAGCAGGTCCTCGAGCTGGAGGAAGAGCTCGGTCGGATCGTGCTCGGGCGCGCGGAAGCAGAACGTCTCGGGAAAGATCCGCTCGAACTCGCCGCTGCCCCGGGCGATCTCGAAGCGGACCTCGCGGGCGTGGAAGGCGAACGTGAAGCGGAATCGGAGCTGGAGCCGCTCGACGCGCAGCTCGAGGCGAGGCAACCCCCGGACGGTCGCGAGGCTCGAATCCGAAGGCGCCGGCCCCCGCATCTACAGGATCCGATCCCGGGCGTTCTCGCCGCTCTCGTAGTAGTCCTCGACCTTGCGGGCGAGGCGTGCGATGCCCTTCGGCGGGGCGTCCGAATGGGGCCAGCGCTGGGAGGCGATCTTCATGCGATCGCGCAGCAGCTGGGCATCGGGATACTCCTCGACCGAGAGCACGTCGTCGACGTCGAGCCAGTTCGCGATCGCCGTGCGCGTACGCGAGACGCGTTCGGCGAGCTCGGACATGTTGGCCGACTCGATGCGCGCCGCCTTGACCCGCTCACCGAGGGCCGAGAGGGCCGCGAGCGCCGACTCGAGCTCGCTGCGCAGCGTGCCGACCTCGTCCGACTCGAAAGCCGAGAGCCTCCCCACGATGGCCTCGAAGTCGCGCGTCAGCGGCTCGTGGGAGATCTCCTTGAAGAGCACCACGCGTCCCATCGGCTGGCCTTCGTCGTCGACGAGGGCCTGGTTCGAGACGCGGATGCGGTGGCCCGCGCCGACGCGGAGATCGACCTCCTCGAAGGAGCCGCCGGATTCCGCCGCGAGCGCCCGCACGGTCCGGCCGAGATCCGTGAGGTGGTTGCGCGCGAGGACGGAGTCGATCGAACGTCCGCGGACGTCCTCGTCGAGACCGATGAACGCCGTTGCCGGCTTGTTCACCGCGCGCACGATGCCGTCGCGATCGACCGCGATGGCGCCGGTGCGCAGGCGGTCCATCACCGCGCCGAGAAAGAAGTTCGCGTGGCGCAGGTCCTCGACGAGGCGGCGATTCAGGGCGGTGAGCCGATGGAGCTCGACCGCACGGCGCACCATCGCCTTCAGCTCGTCGGGCTCCCAGGGCTTGTTGACGTAGCCGTAGATGTGGCCGTCGTTGATGGCCCGGATGGTCGCCTCGGAGTCGGCGAATCCCGTCAGGATGATTCGCATCGTCTCCGGGAAGCGCTCGTAGACGCGCTTCAGGAGCTCGACCCCGGTCATGCCGGGCATGCGCTGGTCGGTGATGACGACGGCGACCGGCGCGTTCGCCTCGAGCAGCGCGAGCGCCGCCTGCGGATCCGGCGTCGTCAGGACCTCGTAGTCGTCCATGAAGGTGAACGTCAGCGTCTCGAGGATCGCCTCCTCGTCGTCGACGATCAGGATGCGCGGCTGCTCGCTCGGGCTCAAAATCGCGTCGCCTCGATCAGACTCGACCAATCCCTGTTCCATTCGCCTCGCCAGCGTTCGAGGATCTCCTCGCCCGGGCTCACGCCCTTCTCGATCTGCTCGCGGAGCGGATCGAGCAGCGCCGTCTCGTCCGTCGTCGAGCGCGCCTCGGCGGCGATCCGCCGCAGTCCTTCGGCCGAGCACGCGAGCAGCTCCCGCGCGAGATCGACGACCTTGCTCCCGCCCATCTCCGCCCGGAGGCCGCGCTTCGCGACGTCGAGCTGGCCGGCATCGAGCTCCGCGATCGACGTCCGCGCGAAGATCTCGAAGGCCGCGGCGAGGGCCTCCGAATCGTAGTAGAGCCCCTTCCAGAGCGGCGCGAGCGCCGCGAGATGGCCGAGCGGGGCGGTGTCGGCACCGCGCACCTCGACGATCTGCTTGAGCCGCACGTCGGGGAACAGCGTCGTCAGATGCGTCTCCCAGTCGCCCATCGTCGGCCGCATGCCGCGGAAGCCCCGCTCCATGAACTGGCGGAAGGTCGTGCCGTCGCCGGGCTCGTAGCGTTTGTCGCGCAGCACGAAGAAGAGAGGGACGTCGAGCGCCCAGCGGGCATAACGCTCGTAGCCGAAATCCGGATCGAACACGAAGGGGATCTGGCCGCAGCGGTCGGGATCGGTGTCCCGCCAGATCATGAGGCGCTTCGACACGAAGCCGTTCTCGCGGCCGCCGGAGAGGCTCGAGTTCGCGTACAGCGCGGACACGACCGGCATCGCCATCACGCCGAGCCGCATCTTCGCGACCATGTCGGCTTCGTCCGAGAAGTCGTAGTTCGCCTGGACGGTCGCGGTCGAGTGCATCATCTCGAGGCCGAGCCCGCCGCGCGTCGGGAGATAGCTCCGCATGATCGCATAACGCGTCTTCGGCATCGTCGGGATCTGGTCGACCGGATGGAACGGATCCATGCCGAGGGCGAGCCAGGCGATCCCGAAATCGCTCGAGTGGCGCTTCACGAGCTCGATGTGTTCGGCCAGCTCGGTCCGGGTCTCTTCGCTCGAGTACAGCGGGGCGCCCGAGAGCTCGAACTGCCCGCCGGGCTCGAGGGTGATGCTTCCGCCGGCGGTCGCCTCGAGGGCGATCGTGCGGCCACGCTCCTCGACGCGCTCGAAGCCGCCCTCGGCGACCAGGCGATCGAACAGGGCGGCGATCCCGTACGGGCCCTCGAAGGGGACCCGGTCGCCGGTGTCCTCGTAGACGCCGACCTTCTCGTGCTCGGTCCCGACCCGCCACCGCTCGCGCGGCTTCTCGGCCGCGCGGAAATAGCCGACGAGGTCGCCAAGCCCTTCGACGGGCTGGTCCTTCTTGTGCATGCGGACGGCTCCTTCCGGGTCGAGGCGCGGGCGGCGCTCAATCGTAGAGATCCACGTGCAGAAAGGGAACGAGGGCGCACAGGATGGCCTGGGCCCCGTAGGCGCTCCGGTCGAGGCGGCCCTGGGTCAGCTGCCCGATGTTGCCGCCCTGGCGGCCGGAGGGGCCGCTCGATGGCGCAGCGGCGAGCCCCCCGGCGTCCCCTCGCTCGGCCCTCCAGAGGGCGTCGAAGAGGGTGCCGATCGGCTCCCGGTCGCGAAAGGCCCGGCCGAGGCAGGCCGTCGGGTAGGCAAAGCCCGAAGAGAAGCCCGTCCCTTCGCGCTCACCGTCGGTGACCCAGGCGCAGCCGATGTTGAAGACGGGAGGCCTGTCCAGGCCTCCCCGGCGGGTCCCAAGCCGCTCGATCGGCTCGCCCGGGAGGGGAAGCTCGATGAGACCGTCTTCGAGGCCCACGGCGAGGCTGCAGGGTCCAGCGGCCAGGGCCGCCCGGGCCCGATTCCGGGCGCCGGCCATGATCTCGGCCCAGCCGACGGGCTGGTCGGGAACACCGCTCGCGACCTCGACCCCCTGGATCGAGAGCGTCTCCGGCCGGTCGGCGAAGCCGGCCAGGGCGGACCGGACCGCCCCCAGCTTCGCGGGATTCTCCGTCCCCACCCGAACGGTCTCTCCGCGCAGGGCACGCTCCAGGGAAGCGGCCATCCGGAAGGCCGGAGAGGTCGTCGGATCGGAAGCGGGCGGATCGAGCCGGGAGGACAGGGCGCTACAGGGCCTCGTTCTCGGCGATGAAGGGGCCTCGGCCGAGATCGGCCAGGCGCTGGTCGCGGACGTCGCGGAAATGGTCGATCCGGTCGTACTCGATCGCCGGGCCCGCCGGCTTCGCGATCCGCATCGGGTCGACGTACTGGCCGTTCTTCTTCACGCGGAAGCAGACGTGGGGTCCGGTCGAGAGGCC
>JBIPOQ010000495.1:0-3174 GCA_044379055.1 Myxococcota bacterium | reverse complement strand
CTGCTCGCTGATGCAGGGGTATCTCTTCTCGAAGCCCGTCGACAAGAACCAGCTCGAATGGCTCGTCACGAATCCCGAGGCGCCCTGGCGCCAGATCCTCGCGGATCCCGAGGCCTGGAGCGCGGCGAGCGGGGTCGAAGCCTTCGCGGGCGCAGAGGCCGCGACCTCCGCGACGGGACCGGGCGCCGCCGCGGCGGGCGGGCGGGTCGAGCTCGGTCGGATCGGGGTGCGCAGCGGATCGCGGATCGATCCCGACGATGATCTCTATCCCGTCTTGAAGTCGCCGGCGCGCTGATCCACGCGGGCCTGCTCGAGGGGCGCGAAGTACTCGAGGCGATGGAAGTCCGGAGCGGGCCCTGGGACGGGCGTCCAGGCGAGGTACCGGCGCGCGCTGCCCTCGCCGTGGATCGCATATGCATTCGCGGCGGCGAGCCCCGGCGGAAGATCCTCGAGGCGGGCGCGGGCCCGGCCGGACCAGCGCGTGGCACTGTGCGCGACCGTGTACTCGACGGGGAGATCGCTCGCGACGACCCGCCGCCGACCGGCGAGGCGCAGCGCGAGGTAATGACCGTGGGGGCCGAGCTCGAGCTCGAGGTACTGCTCGTCCCGACCGAGCAGGAAGAGCTCGACGACCTCGAACTCCCAGAGGCCGTCGCGACGGCCCGGCGGCCCGGAAGGCGGAGGATCGCCATGGTGCGTGGCCTCGATCTCGATCTCGATCGTCGCACCGAGTCGGAGCTCGAGGCGAACGAGCTCGTCCGGTCGCAGCGGCTCGTCGTTCCAGGTCCTGCGAAGCTCGAAGCGGAACCGATCCATGTCTACACTCCGCCGCCCGCGATCCGGGAGGGAGAGACGCAAGTGTCAGGCGCGCAGACTCGCGATCTCGACTGGCTCGACGGCACCGACACGCAGCTCCTCCCGACGATCGTCCGCGCCGCGTGGACCGAGCTCGCCGGGCCGGTCTGGCTGCGGTCGCTCCACGGCGGGCTGCTGCACCAGAGCTTTCACGTTCGCACCGGCGATGTCGAGTACGTGCTGCAGCGCGTCGCCGACGTCTTCTCTCCGGCGATCCACGCGAACATCCAGGCCGTGAGCCGGCATCTCGTCGCCCACGGCCTGCGCGCCGCGCGGCTCCTCGCGACGCGCACGGGCGAGCTCTCGGCAGACCTCGGTCCGCTCGGGCGCTGGCGCTTGATGGAGCATCTCGGCGGCGCCTGCTTCGAACGATTGACAAGCCTCGACCAGGCGCGCTCGGCGGGCGCCCTCGTCGGTCGCTTCCATGCGGCGCTGCTGGACTTCGAGGAGCCCCTCGCGCCGATGGGCATCCCGTATCGCGACACGCCGCTCTACCTCGCCGCCCTTCGCGCCGCCCTCGCACGACACGGCGATCATCGGCTCCACGAGCCGATGGCGCGGCGCGCGGTGCAGATCTTCGAGGCGTTCGAACGGCTCGGGCCGCCGCCGCCGGTTCGGGAGAGGGTGATCCACGGCGATCTCAAGCTCTCGAACCTGCTCTTCGAGAGCGCTTCGGGCGAAGGGCGCGATCGCGCGCTCGCCCTCGTCGACTTCGACACGCTCATGCGGGGCACGCTCTGGATGGAGCTCGGCGACCTGTGGCGATCGTGGTGCAACGCGGCGGGCGAGGACGCCCAGCGCCCGCGCTTCGATCTCGAGGTCTTCGCCGCCTCGGGCGAGGGCTTCGCCGCGGGCTACGGCGCTCCGCTCGAGGCCCTCGAGGTCGAGTCCCTCGCCGTCGCGCCCGAGCGGATCACCCTCGAGCTCTGCGCCCGGTTCGTGACCGATGCCCTCGAAGAGCGCTATTTCGGCTGGGACGAGGCGCGCTTTGCGACCCGAGGCGACCACAACGCCGCCCGGGCCGAGGGCCAATGGCAGCTCTACGAGGCCATGCGGTCGACGGCCGCGCGGCGTCGAGCGCTGCTCCGCGTCCTCGGCTGAGCTGCGGGCTCGGCGCGGTGCCCGCATCCCGTCCCGCAGCGCCTCCCCGCCTCTCGTCCGGGACCGGGATCGGGGCGGGGCGCCGGGAGGGAAAGCCCGGTTCCCGGTCCTCTGGCCTTCCGCCCGCCGCATCCGGAACCTAGATTCCCCGCCGAACGCCCCATCCGACCGAGATCCCGCCATCCCCCATCGATCTCCCGGAGCCGCTCCAGAATCCTCTCGAGCGTCCGGGCCCCGAAGGAGCTTTCCATGCGATTCGCCTATCACGCCACCATGTGCAACCCCGAGTTCTACCTCCCCCTCGCCATCGCCGTGGAAGAGGCGGGCTTCGACACCTTCACCCTGCCGGACTCGATCTGCTACCCCGAAGTCTCCGACAGCAAGTACCCCTACAACGGCACGGGCGACCGCGAGTTCCTCGACGGCGTGCCCTTCCTCGAGCCCTTCTCGGTCGTGCCGGCGATGGGCGCGGTGACGACGAAGCTGCGCTTCAGCACGTCGGTCATGAAGCTCGCGATCCGGCAGCCCGTCGTGGTCGCGAAGTCGCTGACCTCGGTCGCGGTCCTGACGAAGAACCGCTTCGTCTTCGGCGTCGGCATCAGCCCGTGGCCGGACGACTTCGCCGCCTGCCAGATTCCCTGGGAGAAGCGCGGCAAGCGCATGGACGAGATGATCGACATCGTGAAGGGCCTGATGACCGGCGAGTACTTCTCGTACCACGGCGAGATCTTCCAGCTCGACTCGATCAAGCTCTGCCCGGCGCCTTCGAAGCCCGTGCCGATCCTGATCGGCGGCCACGCGAAGGCGGCCCTGCAGCGCGCCGCCCGGGTCGCGGACGGCTTCATCCACGCCGGGGGAACGTTCGAGGCCCTGGCCGCGTCCGTCGCGGAGATCGAGCAGTACCGCAAGGAGTACGGCCGCGAGAAGGTCCCGTTCGAGTATCAGTCGATGAGCGCCGAGGCCTTCAGCGTCGACGGCGTCAAGAAGCTCGAGGACCTCGGCATCCACGAGGCGATCGTGGCGTTCAGCAATCCCTACGAGGGAAAGCCCGACACGCAGACGCTCGAGCAGAAGATCGGCATGATCCGCTGGTTCGCGGACAACGTGATCCAGAAGACGCGCTGATCGAGCGGACGAGCGGCGCGGTCTTCGGGGGGAGGTTCGATGGGGAAGAAGGTCCTGATCGGGGCCGGAGTGGCGGGGCTCGTCCTCGTCGCG
>JBIPOQ010000494.1:0-3190 GCA_044379055.1 Myxococcota bacterium | reverse complement strand
TCACGCCGATCGCGATGGACAAGGAGCTTCGCTTCGCCATCCGCGAGGGTGGACGAACGGTGGGCTCCGGCGTCGTCGCGGAAGTCATCGAGTAGGTCGGTCTTTCGATCGCGCCGTCGTCGTTCGGACGACGGCGCTGAATGGAAACGCGCCGTCGGTGAAGACGGCGACATTCGGGTGTGTAGGGTCGTAGCACAACTGGTAGTGCACCGGACTCCAAATCCGGGGGTTGGGGGTTCAAGTCCCTCCGGCCCTGCCAACTCGATCGATCTCTGAATCCGGTTCCTGCGGCGAATGGAGTGGCAATGACGGAGACGACGGAAGAGTCGAGGGGTTGGCTTGGGCGATCCCGAGCATTCGTCGGCGAGGTCCAGGCCGAGTTCGAGAAGATCACCTGGACGCCGCGTCCGGAGATGGTGAATGGAACGATCGCCGTCGTGGTGATCGTCGTCGTGATGGCAATCTTCCTGGGCGTCGTCGACTTCGGACTGAGTCGGCTGATGCAGATGGTGTTGGGCTGATGGAAACCTCGACGGGAACGGGCGCGCCGGGTCAACTCGATCCGAAGGCGAAGGGCGAGAAGCCGGCCGTGAAGAAGTGGTACATCGTGCACACCTATTCCGGTCAGGAAGGTCGCGCGAAGAAGGCCCTGCTCGAGCGGGCGAAGACGATGGGCTTCGAGGAGAAGTTCGACGAGGTCCTCGTGCCCGAGGAGTCCGTCGTCGAGATGGTGGGCGGGCAGAAGCGGACTTCGAAGCGGAAGTTCTTCCCCGGCTACATCATCGTCCACATGGAGCTGAACGACGAAACCTGGCACGTGGTCAAGGGCACGCCCAAGATCACGGGCTTCGTCGGCAACGCGACCGATCCGCCGTCCATCTCGGACGAGGAAGTCGCGCGGATGACGCAGCGGATCAAGGAAGGGGCCGTCAAGCCGAAGCCGCTGATCCGCTTCGACGAGGGCGAGAACGTCCGGGTGACGACGGGGCCCTTCGCAAATTTTTCGGGCTTCGTCGACGAGGTGATGCCCGACAAGGAGAAGCTCCGCGTCATGGTGCAGGTCTTCGGGCGCGCAACGCCGGTGGTCCTGGATTATTCGAACGTGGAGAAGGCCTGATCCGATCAGGTGACGCGTCCGGACAGGCGTCCGGTCGCACGTAACGAGGAGTGCCCAATCAGCGAGCGGGAGGTCGGATTCTCACGGGAATCGGCCGCAGACCGCCAGGGTAGGAGCAAGCGACAGTGGCGAAGAAGGTCGTAGCCATCGTGAAGCTGCAGTGTCCGGCAGGGGCGGCGAATCCCGCGCCCCCGGTCGGTCCGGCGCTGGGCCAGCACGGTGTGAACATCATGGAGTTCTGCAAGTCCTACAATGCGAGGACGCAGGACAAGGCGGGTCTCATCATTCCCGCCGAGATCACCATCTACTCGGATCGAACGTTCACGTTCGTGCTGAAGTCGCCGCCGGCGGCCGTGCTGCTCAAGCGCGCGGCGAAGATCCAGAGCGGATCCGGCGAGCCGAACAAGAAGAAGGTGGGTCAGGTGACGCAGTCGCAGCTCGCCGAGATCGCCGAGATGAAGAAGGACGATCTGAACGCCTTCGACGTCGAGCAGGCCAAGAAGATCATCGCCGGGACCGCCCGATCGATGGGCCTCGACGTGGTGGAGGGATAATCGGATGCCGAAGAAGAGCAAGCGATTCCGGAAGGCGACGGAAGGCATCGAGCCGACCACGCTCTATTCCCTCGAAGAGGCGATGAAGAAGATCAAGGCGACGCCCGCCGCGAAGTTCGACGAAACGGTCGACATCGCGATCAATCTCGGCGTCGACCCGAAGCACGCGGACCAGATGGTGCGCGGCGCCATCGTGTTGCCGAACGGTGTCGGCAAGCAGACGCGCGTGCTCGTCTTCGCGAAGGGCGACAAGGAGAAGGAAGCGAAGGCGGCGGGTGCCGACTACGTCGGCGGCGACGAGCTGGCCAAGAAGATCCAGGACGAGAACTGGTTCGACTTCGATCGCGTCATCGCGACGCCCGACATGATGGGTGTCGTCGGTCGCCTCGGTCGCGTCCTGGGTCCGCGCGGTCTCATGCCGAATCCGAAGCTCGGCACCGTCACGCCCAACGTCGCCGACGCCGTCCGCGACCAGAAGGCGGGCAAGGTCGAATACCGTGTCGACAAGGCCGGCATCGTCCACTGCGGCATCGGCAAGGTCTCGTTCGACGCGGTGAAGCTCTGGGAGAACGCGTCGGCGCTGATCGACGTGGTCCTGAAGGCCAAGCCCGCGGCGAGCAAGGGTACTTACATGAAGAAGATCTCGGTCTCGTCGACGATGGGGCCCGGGATCAAGGTCGACCCGACGTCGCCGCTCAAGGTGGGGTGAGAACGATCATGCTGACTCGAAAAGAAAAAGAAGAGCAGATCGACGAGCTGCGGGAGAAGTTCGGGCGCGCGACCAGCGTGTTCGTGGCGGACTACCGAGGCATTCCGGTGAAGAAGCTCGAGGCGCTCCGCGTCGGACTGCGCAAGGCGAAGGCCTCGGACGCCGAGTTCCGCGTCGCGAAGAACTCGGTCTTGAAGCGTGCCTCCGAGGGCGGACCGGTGGAGGGGCTGAAGGGCCACTTCAAGGGCACGACGTCGGTCGCGATCTCGTTCGGGGACCCGGCGGCGCTCGCCAAGACGCTCGTCGACTACGCGAAGGAGAACGAGAAGTTCCAGCTGCGGAGCGCGATCCTCGACGGCGAGGTCCTCGATCCCGCCGGCATCTCGACCCTCGCCACGCTGCCGTCCCTCGACGAGCTGCGGGGCAAGCTGATCGGTCTCCTGCAGGCGCCCGCGAGCAAGCTCGCGCGACTCCTGAACGAGCCGGGCGCGCAGATCGCGCGCGTCGTTTCGGCGAAGGGCACCGCGGAGGCGACGCCGGAAGGCGGCGAATAGGCATTCGGGGTCGAGCGGGCCGAGCGGCCCGGTCGACCCGAATATCCGGTCGGTCCTCCGATGGCGGAGACCGGCTTCACCAGGACCGGGCGGGAGGGTGATCATCACCCGCTTGCACCGCCCGTACTTAAGGAAGAAGGAAAATGGCGGATCTCAACGAAATCGTGGACACCCTGTCCAGCCTGACCGTGATGCAGGCGGCCGAGCTCGCGAAGCTGCTCGAAGAGAAGTGGGGCGTGTCGGCTGCAGCGCCGGT
>JBIPOQ010000493.1:0-3193 GCA_044379055.1 Myxococcota bacterium | reverse complement strand
CGGGGGTTCTGGGCGCCGGAGTAGGCGCGAGCCAACGTTCGCTTCGCGCCGCGGAGTCCGGACGTCTCGGCGGCGGCCCGTCAGGCCCCGGCCGCGAAGTACGGAATCGAGGCGGCCGTCCGCTCGATCGCCTCGCCGGCGTCGAGGAGCACGCGGGTCGCGTCCCAGGTGCCTTCCGTCAGCTGCATGCGGACGCCGTCGGGAATGCCGGCCGGCAGGACCCCGGCCCGCGACGTGATCGTGCGGGCGACGAGGTCGATCTTCAGGCGCTGCTGCGGGTCGAGCTCGACCGAGTCCATCAGCTTCGCGAGCGCGTCGGCGGGGAGCGTCACGCAGGGCAGGCCGAGGCTCGTGCAGTTGCCCGCGAAGATCTCGGCGAAGGAGCCGCCGACGAAGGCCTTGAAGCCGAAGCGCATCAGCGCCTGCGGCGCGTGCTCGCGGGACGAGCCGCAGCCGAAGTTGTTGCCGACGATCAGGATCTCGGCGCCCGCATAACGCGGGTCGTCGAGGGGGTGCTTGCCCTTCGCGGCCTTGCGGGCGTCCTCGAAGGCGTGGCGGCCCATGTCGTCGAAGGTCACGACCTTCATGAAGCGCGCGGGGATGATGCGGTCCGTATCGACGTCGTCGCCGCGCAGGACGCAGGCGCTCCCCTCGATCGAGGCGATGCGGACGAGAACTTCGTCGTTCTTCTTCTGGCTCATGGCGTGGATCCTCTGGCGGGCGACGGCGATTGGGGCCGGCTCGCGCGCGGGGTTACGAGCGCTTGCGGACGTCGACGACCTTCCCGGCGATCGCGGCGGCGGCGACCATCGCCGGCGACATCAGGAGGGTGCGGCCCGAGGGCGAGCCCTGGCGGCCCTTGAAGTTGCGGTTCGACGACGAGGCACAGACCTCGCGGCCCTTCAGCTTGTCGGGGTTCATCGCGAGACACATCGAGCAGCCCGGCTCGCGCCACTCGAAGCCCGCCTTCCGGAAGATCTCGTGGAGCCCTTCCTTCTCGGCCTGCTCGCGTACGGCCATCGAGCCCGGCACGACCAGCGCGCGCACGCCTGCCTTGACGTGGCCCGTCTGCGCGATCTTGGCCGCCTCGCGCAGATCCGAGATGCGGCCGTTCGTGCACGAGCCGATGAAGGCGACGTCGATCGGCGTGCCCTCGATCGAGGCGCCGGCCGCGAAGTCCATGTACTCGAGCGCCTCCTCGACGCCGGCGCGCTCGTCGTCGGGGACGCCGTTCGGGGTCGGGATCGATTCGGACACGCCGAGGTTGTGGCCCGGATGGATGCCCCAGGTGATCGAGGGCTCGATGGACCCGCCATCGAGGCGGACGACGTCGTCGTACACGGTCCCGGGATCGCTCGCGAGGGCGAGCCAGGCCTTCGCCTTCGCGTCGAACGAAGCGTCGTTCGGCGTATAGCGGCGGCCGCGCAGGTACTCGACGGTCGTCCGATCCGGGTTGACGTAGCCGCAGCGGGCGCCGCCCTCGATCGACATGTTGCAGACCGTCATGCGCTCTTCCATCGACATCGCTTCGATGACCGGGCCCGCGTACTCGTACGCATACCCGACGCCGCCGTTGACGCCGAGCTTGCGGATGATCGCGAGGATGACGTCCTTGGCGTAGACGCCCGGCTGGAGCTTCCCCGTCACCTCGATGCGCCGGACCTTGAGGGGCGCGATGGCGAGACACTGGGAAGCGAGCACGTCGCGAACCTGGCTCGTCCCGATCCCGAACGCGATCGCGCCGAAGGCGCCGTGGGTCGAGGTATGCGAGTCGCCGCAGGCGATCGTCATGCCGGGCTGGGTGAGCCCCAGCTCGGGGCCGATGACGTGGACGATGCCCTGGGCGCCGGTCGCGGGGCCGAAGAACTGGATGCCGTAGTCGCGGCAGTTGCGCTCGAGCTCGCTCATCATCGCCTCGGCGAGGTCGTCGGCGAGGGGGCGCGACTGGTCGTCGGTCGGGATGATGTGGTCGACGGTCGCGAAGGTGCGCTTCGGGAAGCGCACGGGCAGTGCGAGCTCGCGCAGCATCGCGAAGGCCTGGGGACTCGTGACCTCGTGGATCAGGTGGGTCCCGATCAGGAGCTGGGTCTGGCCCGAGGGCAGCTCGCGGACGCGGTGGGCGTCCCAGACCTTCTGGAAGAGGCTTCGGGGGCGGGAGTCGCCGGTGGGCGATGCGGTCGCGGTCATTTCGGGGCTCACTGGTGGTCGGGCCGCTGGGGCCCGCGATGCGGGTCGGGCACAGGGGGAAGAGGGATAGCACGGCCGGGGCCGGGGGCGGAGGTCCGGGGAGGGCATCCCCTCGCGCCGGAGGGGCAGGCGCGCCCCCGTGTCCGGGGGGCGTTTCGGTTGTTCGTCGCAGGGGGATGGCTTAGGGTCGCCGGTCGTGACGGCATCGGCGTCGGGAGCCGCTCCGGGCGCCTCCGGGCGGCTCGATTCGCGGTGCAGGACGGGGCAGGAGAGGGAGCAGATCATGGCGGACCGATTCGATCTGGTGATCCGGGGCGGGACGATCGTCGACGGCACGGGGCGGGCGCCCTTCGTGGGCGACGTCGCGATCCGCGGCGGGAAGATCGCGGCGATCGGCGGCAGCCTGTCGGGCGACGCCGCGGAGACGATCGACGCCAGGGGCCTCGTCGTGACGCCCGGCTTCGTCGACATCCACTCCCACTACGACGGCCAGGCGCTCTTCGACGACTCGCTGGCGCCGAGCAACGCCCACGGCGTCACGACCGTGATCCTCGGCGTCTGCGGCATCGGCTTCGCGCCCGCCCGACCGGCGGACCACGACCTGCTCGTGACGACGATGGAATCGGTGGAGGACATTCCGGGCGACGTGCTCCGGGCCGGTCTCGTCTGGGAGTGGGAGACCTTCCCCGAGTACCTCGAGGCCCTCGACCGGCGCCGCTTCTCGATGGACATCGCGACGCACATCGGCCACGTCGCGCTGCGCACCTACGTGATGGGCCAGCGCGGCGTCGCGAACGAGCCGGCGACGGCGGCGGACATCGCGCAGATGGCGAAGCTCGCGCGCGAGGCGATCGAAGCCGGCGCGCTCGGCTTCTCGACGTCCCGCGTGAAGGCCCACGTCACGCTCGCCGGCGACCCCGTCCCGGGCACTCACGCGGGCGAGGACGAGCTCTTCGCGATCGGCCGCGCGATCGCGCAGTCCGGCCGGCACGTGGTCTTCCAGGTC
>JBIPOQ010000492.1:0-3195 GCA_044379055.1 Myxococcota bacterium | reverse complement strand
ACCGCCCTCGAGGCGCTGATCCAGCAGCATCCGTATGCCGAGGAGACGCGGCAGGGCGAGGAGATGCTGGTCGAGCTCCGGACCCGCCTCGCCCGCAACATGCTCCACATCGCCGACTTCTATCTCGAGCGGGACCACTGGCAATCGGCGGCCGCGCGCTACCGGCGCGTGCTCGACGAGTTCCCGGGGCTCGGCCTCGATGCGCGGGCGCTGTACCGCCTCGGCCTCTGTCTCGAGAACATGAAGCGCGACGACGAGGCCCTGCGGCTCTACCACGTCGTCGTCGAGAACTACGCCGACTCCCCGTCGGCGCGGAGCGCACGCGCCCGCATCGCCCGCGCCGAGTAGCGCCGCGCGAAAGCCCCCGGTTCATCTCGACGGCGCCGCGAAGCGGTGCGATCCTCGCGGCCGTTCGCCCATCGCTCGACACGCTTCGGGGGGAGGTTTCGAGATGGATTCCATTCGGCCCATACCGCTCGACGGCGCGCTCCACGCCGCACGGGAGCCGTCCGCCCGGCCCGCCTCCGAAACGTCGACGACGACGACGAGCGCGAGCGAGCGGGAGCTCCTGCAGCAGGGACGTCGGGCCTTCGAGCACGGCGACGACGCGACGGCCCTGCGCTGTCTCGAACGCCTGGTCGAATCGGGCCTGCGCTTCGCCGACGTCCACTACATGATCGGCATCGTCCACGAGCGCCACGGCGATCTCGAGGCCGCGGCCGCGAGCCTGCGCGAAGCGATCCGCATCAATCCCGCCTACGTCGAAGCCCTGGTCGCGCTCGCCAGCGTCTGCGAGTCCCAGGGCGATTTCGCCCAGTCCCAGGGCCATGCCGAGCGCGCCGGACAGCTCTGTCGGGCGAGCGCCGGGGGCCTCGATCCGACGACGCGCGGCAAGCTCGCGAACCAGCAGGCGGCCCTCGCCGACGCCCTCGCCCAGGCCGGCCTCCGGCGCGAGGCGATCGAGCAGTATCGCCAGGCCCTCGAACGGTGCCCGACCTTTCTCGACATCCGGCATCGACTCGGCGTGACCCTGCGCGAGGCGGGCCTCCCGTTCCAGGCGCTCCAGGAGTTCGATCGCATCCTCGACGCCCACCCCCGGCTCGTCGAGAGCCGCATCCAGCAGGGACTGACCTGCTATGCGATGGGTCGCACCGCGGACGCGATCTCCGCCTGGCAGCAGGTGCTCGCCGTCGACCCGACCCGCCGCGAGGCCCACATGTACCTGCGCCTCGTCGGGCAGGAGGACGCCTCGCCCGCGAACGCCTCGATCTCGGGCTGGTCGACGCGATCCCTCGTCGCGAGCGATCCGCGCGCGCCCCGCGTCGCCGAGAGCGGGAGCGGAGTCCGGCCGCGATGAGCTTCTCGAGTCTCCCGCTGCTCGACTGGATCGCCCTGGGCCTGGTCGGTGTCGCGTGTCTGCGCGGGCTCTGGATCGGCTTGATCCGGGAGGGGCTCTCGCTCGCGACCGTCGGCATCGCGACGATCGTGACCCGCCTCTACGTGTCGCCCGTCGCGGACTGGCTGGGCGTCCGCACCGGCGGCGAGCTGACGGGCCGCACGGGCCTCTGGATCGCAGGCGTCCTGATCGTGCTCGCCACGATCGCCGTGCTCGCCCTCGTCGGCCGCCTCCTGCGCAGGAGCGCGGAGGCGGTCGGGCTCGGCTGGGCGGATCGGGTCGGAGGCGGCGCGCTCGGCATGGCCGAGGGCTCGATCGTCGCGTCGATCCTCGTCGTCATCGCGCTCTGGATCGTCGGCCCGAACCACGCGTCGACCCGCGGCGCGCAGAGTGTCGAGATCGTCCAGAAGCTCCGTGCGCTGCGGGAAGCCGGCGAGTTGCCGTCGGTCGCCGCGCCGGGCCGCGATCGCTGACGCGACGGGCGACGCGGCCGATACCGCCTCGCCTAGCTCACGCTCGGATCGATCCGGCCTCCATCGGCTGCGCTCGTTGCGCTCTCGTCCGCGTCGATCCAGCGACCGTTCGCGCGGATCAGCGCCACGAGTCGATCCGGCGCCTCGACCTCGGGGACGGCGCGCTCGACGATCTGCTTGCCGACGTAGAGCGTGACCTGACCGACGCCGGACCCGACGTAGCCGAAATCCGCGTCCGCCATCTCCCCGGGCCCGTTCACGATGCAGCCCATCACCGCGATCTTGACGCCCGAAAGATGGGCCGTCCGTGCCTTGATGCGCGCCGTCGTCTCCTCGAGGTCGAAGAGCGTCCGCCCGCACGACGGACACGAGATGTACTCGGTCCGCGTCGTCCGCAGACGCGCGCCCTGGAGGATGCGATAGGCGACGTCGACGGCCGCGGCGACGGAGCCGTCGGTCCGGAGCGACACGACGTCCCCGATCCCGTCGCAGAGGGAGGAGCCGAGCCCGACCGCGAGCTCGACCAGCGCCCGCTCCGAGAGGCCCGGGCCTTCGCCCGGACCGAGGAGGGCCGGCCGCAGCACGATCGGCGCCGTCGACTGCCCGACGTCGGCCAGGGCGGCGGCGAGCACGCGCACCGCATGGGGTGTGGCCCCGGGCGCGAGGCTGAAGATCGGATCGTGGACCGCGCCCGCGCGCTTCACCGACGAGGCTCCTTCGCCCGCCTGCGCCGCGAGCACGCGCCGCACGACGGCCGGGATCGCCTCCATCGCGACGTCCAGCTCCCACTCGAGCGCCGTGCCGACGGCCCGCCCGGCATCCGCGAACGCGCGCAGGGTCGCGTCCGTCGCCCCCGGGCCGACCCGACCGACGAGGCGACCGAGGGCGAGCGGAAGGCCTCGACCCAGGACGGCGAGCGCCGCGAGCGGCTCTGCCCCGGCGAGATCGACGCGCAACGAGATCGGCAGCACGAGTCCGAGGGAGGCGAGCTCCTGGTCGAGCCGTCCGAGGGCCTCGCCCTCCCCGTCCCGCGGCCAGGAGACGAGCAGCGACTCGCAGGCGACGTCGCGCAGCGCCGCGAGCTCGACGGCGAGGCGGGCCGCGGTCTCCGCCGGCCGCTCGAGCGCCTCGGGTCGATCGAGCTCGACGCGGACCGGTGCATCGCCGCCGATCTCGAGCGGCGCCTTGGCATGACGCAGGCGCTGGACCCGGGTTCCCCTTCGCGCATGGGCGAAGGGATCGGCGAACGGCGCGGAGGCGACCGCGATCGGGGGACGCGCGTCCGCCCCCGCCTGCGCCGAGCGCGCCTGTCGCCCCGCGCAGCGC
>JBIPOQ010000491.1:0-3211 GCA_044379055.1 Myxococcota bacterium | reverse complement strand
TCCCACATGATCACGAGCAAACGCTTCCTGAAGCGCCTCGTCGACGAGGGCCACGTCGGGGGCTGGGACGATCCGCGCATGCCGACGATCGCGGCGATGCGCCGCCGCGGCTATCCGGCGCAGGCGATCCGCGAGTTCTGCGACGCGATCGGCATCGCGAAGCGGGACAACCTGATCGAGCTCGCGAACCTCGAGTTCCACGTGCGCCAGGTCCTGAACGAGGAAGCGCAGCGGCGGATGGTCGTCGTCGATCCGATCAAGCTCGTGATCGAGAACTACCCGGAAGGGCAGGAAGAGCTGCTCGAGGCGATCAACAATCCCGAGGACGAGGCCGCCGGCAAGCGCTCCGTCCCGTTCTCGCGCGAGATCTGGATCGAGCGGGAAGACTTCCTCGAGGACCCGCCGAAGAAGTTCTTCCGACTCGCCCCCGGGCGCGAGGTCCGGCTCCGTTATGCGTACTTCGTGACCTGCCAGACGGTCGTGAAGAACGAAAAGGGCGAGATCACCGAGCTGCGCTGCACCTACGATCCCGCCACCCGCGGCGGCGACGCGCCCGACGGCCGCAAGGTCAAGGGCACGCTCCACTGGGTCTCCGCGCGCCATGCGATCCCCGCCGAGGTCCGCCTCTACGGCACGCTCTTCAAGGACGAGGTCCCCGATCCGCATGCCCCCGGCGGCCTCGGCGCGAGCCTCGATCCGCAATCCCTCACGGTCGTCGAGCGCGCCTGGATCGAGCCGGCGCTCGCGGGGGCCGCCGCCGGCGAGTGCTTCCAGTTCGAGCGCCTCGGCTATTTCTGTGCCGATCCCGACGGCCGACCCGGAAAGCCCGTCTTCAATCGCACGGCCACCCTGCGCGACACCTGGGCCAAGGTCGCCAAGCAGTCCGGTCCCGGCGGCGACTGAGCCGCGTCGCGCGAGCCGCGAGGAGGTTTCCCATGGCGCAGCTCGGCATGACGATCCCGCTCACCGGCATTCCGCTCTCGGAGCATCGCGACTGGTTTCGCGAGCTGGTCGATCTCGGCTACACCGACCTCTGGTCGGTCGAAGCCGGCGGCACCGACGCCTTCAGCCCGCTCGCCCTCGCGGCGGCCTGGGCCCCGGAGGCCCGGCTCGGGACCGCGATCGTGCCCGCCTTCACCCGCGGCCCTGCCACCCTCGCGATGAGCGCCGCGAGCCTCGCGGAGGCGGCCCCCGGACGCTTCTCGCTGGGCATCGGCGCCTCGTCGAACGTGATCGTCGAGCGCTGGAACGGGATTCCCTTCGAGGCGCCGTACCAGCGCGTGAAGGACACGGTGCTCTTTCTGCGCCGCGCGCTCGCGGGGGAGAAGATCGAAGAGCGTTATGCGAGCTTCGACGTCCAGGGCTTCCGGCTCCAGATGATGCCGCTCGCGGTGCAGCCGCCGATCCTCGTTGCGGCGCTGCGCGAGGGCATGCTGCGCCTCGCCGGACGCCACGGCGATGGCGCGATCCTCAACTGGCTCTCGGTCGAGGACGTGCGTCGTGTCGCGCCCATCGTCCATGCGGGCGGTCCCGGCAAGCAGATCGTGGCGCGGCTCTTCGTAATCCCGACGGCAGATCGGGGGCTCGCGCGGGCGATCGCGCGCCGGGCGGCCGCCGCCTATCTGACGGTGCCGGTCTACGCCGCCTATCACGAGTGGCTCGGCCGGGGGGAGGCCCTCGCGAGCCTCTGGCGCCATTGGAAGGCCGGGGACCGCAAAGCCGCCGTCGAGGCGCTGCCCGACGCCGTCGTCGACGATCTCGTCATCCAGGGCCCCCCGGAAGCCTGCCGAGAGCACGTGGAGCGCTACCGGGAGGCCGGCGTGACGACCCCCGTCCTCGCGATCCTCCATGCCGACGACCTGCGCACCGCCGTCCGGCAGCTCGCCCCCCGCTAGCCGTCCGAGCCCGAAAACCGCTGGGCGCCCGTCGATTCCCGGTCCGGCCGCCTCAGTCCGGGGCGCGAGCCGGCCGATGACCCTTCCGAGCATCGACCCCAGGGGCGGAGTCCGGGGTGCGCTCCGGGGCAGGTGGGTGCATGGCGGAAAATCCGATCGCGGCGATGGCCCTGCGTGAGCTCGAGATCCGCTCGCGCGGGCTCCCCCTCGAAGCCCAGATGATGGAGTGTGTCGATCTGCTCCAATCGCCGGAGCTGGTCGTCGACGAGCTCCTGCGCAGCCTCGAGCAGATCCGGACGGCGGCTCCGGAGCGGGGACGACTCGAGCTCCTGAAGGACCAGGCGGACCGGGCCGAGGGCGCCTTCTTCTATCCCTCCCGCGAGCTCTTCGTGCGCGGCGATCGCTGCTCGTTCACCTGCCTCGCGACCTCCCTCGAGTTCCGACAGGCCGTACCGACGCTCGTCGCGAAGCCCGGTCCGGCGCCCGCCGCCGTCGAGCCTTCGCCCGCGCGCGCGCTCCACTCGATCGACTACGCCGCCGTGACCTGCGAGGCGCGACCCGTTCCCGTGCTGGGCTTCACCGCCCGGACCGAGTCGGAGAGCGCCTATCCGATCCTGCTCCGAGCGCTCGCGAGCCTGATCGAGCTGACGCGACCGCGACGCTTCGACCTGCTCGATCGCGAGGTCTATCGCGGGCTGCTCGGACCGGCACCGGCCTTCGACCTCGCGCTGGTGTTGTGGGACGAAGACGATCCCCAGGATCCGCGCCGTCCGCTCTGCGAGCTGTCGCGGGACCTGGCCGAGGTCCTGAAGAAGGCGCTCCGGGCGGAGCCGCGCTTCCCCCCGGTGTTGCTCGATTTCGTTTGTCTGCGGATGAATGCGAAGCGCTTCGATGGTCGCCTGCGCTTCGTCTGGCGGGTGTAGGCGGATGGCCGGAACGACTCGATCGAGGAGACCGCGGCGGGCGCGGGGCGGCGTCTGGCTTCGGCTCGACGCGAGGCTCGTCTGCGTCGCCGGCGGCGGTCGGGAGACCGAGTCCGTGCTCGGGGTCCCGGCGGCGGCCCTCGCCGGCAAGCCCTTTCCCGGCTCGGCCCTCTTCGTCGATGGTGAGACGATCGCGGAGGTCCTGCGCGGGGTCGTCGAGGGATCGGCGGGCGCCCTCGTCGTCGCCGAGGTCCGTCTTGCTGGCGATGCACGCTGGGTCGAGATCGCCGCCACGCCGCTGCGCTCCGGCGACGGGACCCGGGACGACGATTCCGTCGAGCTCGAGCTGCGATTTTCGGACGTGACCTCGCGGGTCGGGGAGGAGATGCGTCT
>JBIPOQ010000490.1:0-3219 GCA_044379055.1 Myxococcota bacterium | reverse complement strand
CTCGCCCACGTCGGCCGGTCGGGCGCGCAGGCGGACCTCGCGAAGCTCGCGTGGCTGAATCAGCACTATTTGAAGCAGCGGCCTGCGGCCGAGCTCTTCGAGGCCGTGAGCCCGTTTCTCAAGGCCGTCGCCGGGCGCGCCGTCCCCCGCGACGCGAGTCTCGACAAGCTCCTCGACCTGCTGCGGGAGCGATCGAGCCGACTCGTCGAGATGGCCGAGAAGGCCCGCTTCGCCCTCGTCGATCGGATCGAGGTCGAGCCCGAGGCGGCGAAGAAGCATCTGCGGCCCGCCGTGCTCGAGGCGATCGAGGCGCTGATCGGGGCGCTGTCCGACCTGCCCGACTGGACGCCGGCTGCGATCGAGGCGGCCTTCGAGAAGGCCTGCCTGGCGGCCGGGGATCTCAAGCTCGGCAAGCTCGCGCAGCCCGTTCGCGTGGCGGTGACGGGCACGACGGCCTCCCCGGGCATCTACGAAACGCTCGAAGTGATCGGGCGGGAAAGATCCCTCGCGCGACTGCGCGAGGCGGCGCGCTGGATTCGCGAGCGGGCGGCCGAGGGCGACGCGGTCTAGGCGAGCAGCTGCAGAAGCCAGAGCTTCGGCAGGAAGAGGCTCGCGATGGCCCCGATCGCGATCGCCGGGGCGAAGCCGAAGGGGCTCGCGAGGGCGCCCCGGCTCCCGGCCTGCAGGCCTCCCAGCACGAGCCCGACGAGCGAGGACGCGAGAATCGAGTCGAGCACGCCGACCGGCCCCAGCACGGCGCCGATCATCGCGAGCAGCTTGACGTCCCCGAGCCCGAGCCCCGGGAACCAGAGCCAGTAGTCCGCATCGCCCGGCCGCGGGAGCGCGACGCCCTCCCCCGGCCAGTGCTCGAAGCGGCGACCCATCGCGACCGAGATCCGCGCGTGCAGGAACGCGACGGCCCACAGGACCCCGGCCCCGACCACCGCCCCCGCCGCACTCCGCACGAGGGCGTCGGAATAGGCGATCCCCTGGTGCCAGAGAGCGAGCGGCACGACGACGAGCGCCACGGCGAGGCCGCCGAGGGAGATGCCGTCGGGAATGATCTGATGGTCGTAGTCGATCATCGCCGCGGCGACGAGCGCCGCCGCGAAGGCCCAGTAGACCAACGTGAGAATCCCGGCGCCGAAGCGCATCGCGATGGCCATGAACAGCAGGCCCGTCAGGAGCTCGACGGCCGGATAGCGCAACGAGATCCCGACCCCGCAGCTCCGACACCGCCCCCGCAGCCAGGCGTAGGACAGCAGCGGGACGTTGTCCCAGGGCGCGATCGGCGTGTTGCAGCTCGGGCAATGCGACGGCGGCGAAACGATCGACAGACCTTCCGGGACGCGGTGGATCACGACGTTCAGGAACGAGCCGATCAACAGCCCGACGACGAGCGCCATCGGCAGGAGCGCACCCGGTGCGATCTCGATCGACATCTCGAGCGCTTCCCCTCTCGTGCCCGCCCGATCGGCGGGACCTCAATCTACGTGATTCGAACCCGCCCGACCCGTCCCTCGTCCGACCGGACCGGACGAGGGGCGCCTACTTGAGATCCCGACGGCTGAAGATGGTCGACGCCAGGATCAGGGTCACGCTCGCATAGCCGACGGCATACAGCGCCGCGAAGCCGATCTCGTAGTCGTGGATCGGCAGCCCGTGCACCGCCTCCAGGGTCTTGTTGAAGACCTCGAAATCCGGGAGCACCGCGTAGATGATCGCGGCCAGCCGGGACACGGAGGCCACGTCCGACTGCTGCCCGAGCAGGTAGAGGTCGCGCGAGAGATGGCCGATCAGCCAGAGACCGAAGGTGTAGAACGAAGCCAGCATCGGCGTCGTGAAGGAGGAAAAGAGCGTCGAGATCGCCACGAGCACCATGAGCTCGAGTCCGAGCAGGGCGATCGCCGCCGCATGGCCGAGCGTGAGGCCCGCTCCGGCGACGAGCGAGACCGCCGCGAAGGCGAGCGACATCAGGAGGAGCTGGACCCAGACCGTGAACGTGAGGCCGGCCCATTTCCCGACCAGGAATTCGCTCCGGGAGACGGGCTTCGAGAGGATCGTGAAGATCGTGCGCCGGTCGACCTCGCCGTGGACGAGACCGACCCCGACGAAGATCGCGATGCCCGCGCTGAACAGGCGGATCGCGGCCATGCCCATGTCCTGGAGGATCTCGTCGACCTCGACATAGGAGAGCGACGCGAGCAGCGCGCCCGCTCCGATCATCACGAGCCCGAATCCGAGCAGCGCGTAGAGGAGCTTGTTGCGGATCGCCTCGCGGAAGGTGTTCGACGCGAGCGCGTGAATCCGGACGAACGACTTCTTCATCGGGACGCCTCCGCCGCGTGGACCGCGTCCATGAAGACCTCTTCGAGGGATGGCCGGACCGGGGCGACCGAGAGCACGTGGGCGCCGGACTGCAATACGCAGGCCATCGCTGCCTCGCTCCGCTTGTCGGGCACGCGGACCTCGATGCGATCGCCGACACCCTGGAGCGTCGCGCCGTGCACGGTCTCGAGCTCGGCCGCGGCCCCGGCGGAGAGCCCCGTCGCCACGATCTGCACGGTCTGGCCGTCGGCGCCGAGGAGCTCGCCGATCCGGCCCTGCCGCCGGATCACGCCCTTCACGATGATCGCGACCCGGTCGCAGATCATCTCGACGTCGGAGAGGATGTGCGTGTTCATGAAGACGGTCTTGCCCTTCGCGCGCAGCGAGAGGATGACCTCGCGAACCTCGCGGCGTCCGATCGGATCGAGGCCGCTCATCGGCTCGTCGAGGAACACCACCTTCGGGTCGTGGATCAACGCCTGGGCGACGCCGACGCGCTGGAGCATGCCCTTCGAGAAGGTCTTGAGCCGCGCGTCGGCCGCCCCCTCGAGGTGGACCAGTGCGAGGAGCTCCTCGACACACTCGCCCCGCTTGCGCGCCTCGACGCCGGACAAACGGGCGTAGAAGTCGAGGATCTCGCGCGCCGTGAGGAACGGATAGAAATAGGGGTTCTCCGGCAGGAATCCGATCTGGTCGCGGAACTCCGACTCGGCGACGTTGCGCCCGAGGATGGACGCGCGCCCCGAGGTCGGACGGACGAGGCCCATCAGGACCTTCAGCGTCGTCGTCTTCCCGGCCCCGTTCGGCCCCACGAAGCCGAAGATCTCTCCCTCGTGTGCGCTGAAGCTCACGTCGGAGAGCACCCTCCGTTTCCGGATCCCGAAGCCCACG
>JBIPOQ010000489.1:0-3227 GCA_044379055.1 Myxococcota bacterium | reverse complement strand
GCTCGTAACGCTTCATGGGATCCTCGACATGGGTTCGTCGGCCAGGCGGCATCGAGCCGATCCGGAGATCGCGCGCGTCCCGTCGCCTGAGGTCGAGGGACACACTACCTCGCCCCAACTCGACCCGTCGAGGACGCGCAGGGCCGGCGATGCGGCCGTCGCCGTCAGTCGAACCGGACCGGCAGCCGATTCGGTCCGCGCAAGACCGGCACAATCGAAGCCGTGATCCGCGTCCCCGGATCGTCGACGAGCCGCAGCCGCGGCAGGCGCTCGAGCAGGATACGAAGCGCAATGTCCATCTCGGCGCGGGCGAGGTGGGCGCCGAGGCAGAAGTGGGGGCCGCGGCCGAAGGTGCAGATGGCTTTCGGATGGCGGCCGACGTCGAAGCGGTCGGGGTCTTCGAAGACGGCGGGATCGCGGTTGGCGGCGAGGGTCGCGAAGATGAGCGGCGTGCCGCCTGGGATCGCGATGTCGTTCCAGACGACGTCCTTCGGGTTGGCGCGCAGCTGCAGCGCGACGGGCGGGCTCCAGCGCAGCGCCTCCTCGGCGGCCCAGCGACATTCGCCGCGCAGGTCGGCGCGGACGCGCGCGAGCTCTTCGGGATGCGTCAGCAGGGCGAAGATCGCGCTGCCGAGGCCGAGATAGGTCGTGTCGGCGCCGGCGGGAAAGAGCAGCCGCAGGAAGTTGAAGATCGCCTCGTCGGAGAGACGCTCGCCCTCGAACTCTTCGGTCACGAGGCTCGAGAGCAGGTCGTCTTTCGGCGCGATGCGCCGCTCCGCGAGGATCGGGCGGACGAAGGCCATGAACTCCTTCGAGCAGCGCAGCGCGTGCTCGAAGTTGTTCTGGATGTCGAGCATGCCGATCGCCCAGCGCGAGACGTCCTCGTCGGCGGTCTGGGGCAGACCGAGCATGCGCAGGATGATCTTCACGGGATAGAGCTTCGTGTATTCGGCGACGAGGTTCGCCTCGCCGCGGGCCTCGAAGCGATCGATCAGCTCGTGGGCGACGGGCTCGAGGAACGACTCGACGAGGGCGGTCACGTTCTTCGCCCGGAAAAAGGGCGAAACGAGGGCGCGATTGCGGCGATGCTCGTCGCCGACCATGCACTGCATGTTGCGGCCGAGGACCTCGGTCACGGTATGCGCGTAGAACGCGGCGGACGGGAACGTCTCCTCGTCGCGGAAGGCCGCGTCGACGAGGTCGAAGCTCGTGAACATCACGGTCGGCTTGCCCCAGGTCTTGACCCACGCCGCGGGCTTCGTCTCGCGCAGGCGGCGCAAGCGATCGAGGAGATCGGGCGGCTCCGCGAGCATGTAGTCGTAGTCGTCGTCGAGCACGGTGGGCGGGGCGAAGCTCATGGTCGGGCATCCTTGGCGAGCATGAATCGCGCGGTCGACGGGTCGCTGGACCGCGCGGCTGCGGGCGCTCGTCCGATCAACACTACCGCGCGGATCGCGGAAGGCGATGGGCGCGTCGCGGGGCTCGGGCCGCGTATCGCGGGGGCCTGAATCGCGAGGATCGGGCGTTCGAGGTTCGAGGTTCGAGGTTCGATGTTCGAGGCTCGAGGCGCGGGTCTCGAATCGCGAGACGTCGCGCGAAGGCCGGGTCGAGGCGAGGCGTCACTGCCCGCTGGCCCGCACGCCGACTTTGCACGACGATCCGGGCTCCTGGCAGGAGGCAGCTCGAGATGGCGAACGACGCGGAGAACCGAATGACCGAGACGACGAGAGCCGAGGCCCGCCTGATGGACGGCTCGGCCTGGGAAGAATTCTGCGATCGCTTGAAGGCCGTCGGCCGTCACGTCGTCCGTCCCGAGATCCCCGCCGATCCGTTCACCCGCGCCGAGGGCTATCGCTATCTGACCCGCGTCCTGCGCTCGGCCTTCGACATCTTCACCGAGCACGCCGATCCGCTCTTCCCCGTCCTCTACCGCCCCTGCGACGAGATGGTCAAATACGGCGGCGACGACCCGGACAAGTACCTCCAGAAATGCGTGCTCTCCGGCGCGTACGACTATCGCATCCGCGGCCAGCGGGGGACGATCCAGGCCGTCAGCTTCCTGACCCAGGGCAGCAATTTCGGCCAGGGCGGGACGATGCTGCCCACCGGCTTCCTCGATACGGACACGCTGCGAGTCGAGCCCGATGGATCGTTCGAGATCCTCGTCAGCGCGAAGCCGCAGCCCGGCAACTGGCTCCCGATGACGGCCGACACCCAGGCGCTGCTCATCCGGCAGACCTTCGGCGATCGCTCGAAGGAGAAGATCGCGGAGATCTCGATCGAGTGTCTGCACGATCGCACGACGCCCGATCCGCTCGATCCGGCGAAGTTCGAGCGTGGGCTCGCGGCAGCGGTCGGGTTCCTCGACGGGACGGTGAACCTGTTTTGCGATTGGTCGGCGCGGTATCAGCGGTCTCTGAACGCGCTGCCGCAGGAGGATCCGGAGATCTGTCGCCGTGCCGGCGGCGATCCGGCGATTGCCTACTTCAACTCGTACTGGGCGCTCGCGCCGGACGAGGCCCTCGTCGTCGAGCTCGCGCACGTCCCGGAGTGTCGCGCCTGGAGCCTCCAGGTCTGCAACTACTGGATGGAATCCCTCGACTACCGCTACCACCGCACGAACGTCAACAAGTCGACCGCTCGCGTCGAGCCCGACGGGAGCGTCCGCATCGTCGTCGCCCACGAAGATCCCGGCCATCCGAACTGGATCACGACGGCGGGTCACGCGAACGGCACGCTGCTCTTCCGCCTCACGGGCGCGAAGTCGATCGTCCAGCCGACGACGCGGGTCGTGCAGCGAAGCGAGCTTCCGGGCCTGCTGCGGAGCGGATCGCCGCAAGGCGTCGCCGCGGAGCGCCGCGTATGAAGATCGGACTCTCGATCCCGTCGACGGTCGCCGAGGCGAACCGCGATCTCCTCTGGGAATGGATCCGCCGCATCGATCGCGGGCCGTTCTCGACGCTCGCGACGGGAGAGCGGATCGCTTCACCCTTCCTCGACCTGATGGGGGTGCTCTCGGCGGCGGCCGTGTTGACGGAGCGCGTCCGCATCCAGTCGTTGATCTCGCTCGCCCCGGTCCATGAAGCGGTTCTCCTCGCGAAGCAGGCCGCGACGGTCGACGTCCTCTCGGGCGGCCGGTTCACGCTCGGCGTCGGCGTCGGCATGCGCGAATACGACTACGCCCTCGGCGGGAAGGCGGACGACTTCAAGCGCCGTCTCGCCGCCCT
>JBIPOQ010000488.1:0-3231 GCA_044379055.1 Myxococcota bacterium | reverse complement strand
GCCCCGGAACGTCGGGCGCGCAGCGTTAGTCCAGGCTCCGAGCAGGGCGGGGAGTAGTCTTCCATGACCGAGGCCATCGACGCAGCCCGACGCGCCCATCCGGCGGCCGATGCGTCTCGCGATCGTTTTCTGGTCTACGCGACCTGCGGCGCGATCGTCCTCCTGCTCGGGATCTACTTCCCGATCCTGCGCATCATGGTCGAGCACTGGGCGGCGGTCGAGGACTACCAGCACGGGTTCCTGATCGCGCCGCTCGCCCTCTACTTCGCCTACGAGAGACGCTGGGATCTCGAGGACGCGCCCATCCGGGGCTCCTGGCTCGGCCTGATCCCGCTCTCGATCGGGCTGATCTCCCTCGCGATCGGTCGGCTCGGCACCGAGCTCATGACGATGCGCAGCGCCTTCATCTTCACGCTGATCGGGCTGGTGCTGCTCCTGCTCGGCCGCGAGATCTTCAAGATCCTGGCGTTCCCGCTCTTCTTCCTCTTCCTGATGGTGCCCCTGCCCCAGTCCATCGTGAATACGATCGCCTTCCCGCTCCAGCTGATCGCCGCGAAGTTCGCCGTGCTGAGCCTCCAGCAGCTCGGGATCCCGGCCCTCGTCGAGGGCAACATCATCCACCTCGCGCACACGCAGCTCTTCGTCCACGAAGCCTGCAGCGGCCTGCGCAGCCTGATGGCCCTCGTCACCCTCGGCGTCGTCTTCGCCTACTTCTTCAAGCGCGGGGTCCTCTGGGCCCAGATCCTGCTGGTGGCCTCGACGATCCCGATCGCCATCGCGGTGAATTCGTTCCGCGTGGCGCTCACCGGTTACCTCGCGCATCACTTCGGCGAAGAGGCGGCCGGGGGCGTGATCCACGATTTCCAGGGGGTCATCACCTTCGGCATGGCTTTCTTCCTCCTGCTCGGCGAAGGCCGACTCATCGACGCCCTGCTCGTCCGGGCGGGGATCGAGCCGGCGCCCGGAGAGGCTCTGGACGTCGACCCGGACGGGAGGGATTGACCCATGGCGAAGCTCCTCGTCGCGCTGCTGTTCCTCGGTCTGAACGGCTACATCTACTGGTACATGGGCAACGACGAGGTCATCCCGCCGCGCACGGCGTTCGCGGAATTCCCGAACGTCCTCGGCGACTGGACGTGCGAAGAGCGGGACGTCCTCGATCAGGAGATCCTCGACAATCTCAAGCTGACCGACTACGTCTCGTGCAACTACGCCGACGGCGCCGGGACCAGTCCGGTCCATCTCTACATCGGCTACCACGAGCGGCAGACCCGCGACCGCAACACCGGCGAGGTCGCGGCGATCCATCCGCCCGAGCACTGCCTGCCGGGCAGCGGCTGGGACGTGATCGATTCGCGGGTGGTGCCCCTCGACCTCGCGATCCCCGGCGAGGCGAAGCGCTTCGTGATCGCGAAGGGAACGCAGCGCGCGCTCGTCTACTTCTGGTATCAGTCGAACGGCCGCGTGGTCGCCCGAAACCACCACAAGATCTTCTGGATGTTCCTCGACCGGACGCTGCGCGCGCGCACCGACGGCTCCCTGGTCCGATTCACGGTGCCGATCCAGATCGACCAGGACGAGCAGGCCGCGGAAGCCAGCTTCAAGGCGCTCGCCACCGAGGTCGCCCCGCTGCTCCCCGCCTACATCCCGAATTGACGTCGGCTCGAGGCGGACGATGAAGATCCTGTTCGTGTCCCACTACTTCCCGCCCGAGGTCAACGCCCCGGCGAACCGAACCCACGAGCACTGTCGCCGCTGGGTCCAGGACGGCCACGAAGTCACGGTGATCACGGGGGTTCCGAACCACCCGCGCGGCCGGATCTTCCCCGGCTACGCGAATCGCTGGATCCAGGAAGAGACGATCGACGGGATCCGCGTCCTCCGGACCTGGATGTACCTGACCCCGAATTCGGGCTTCCTGCGCCGGGTCGCCAACTATCTGCTGTTCGCCCTGACCGCGATCCTCGCGAGCCCCCGCGCCGAGCGGCCGGACGTCGTCGTCGCCACGAGTCCGCAATTCTTCGTGGGCGTCGCCGGCGCGATCATCGCGCGCCTCAAACGGCGTCCCTTCGTGCTCGAGATCCGCGACCTCTGGCCCAAGTCGATCGTCGAGCTCGGCCAGCTCGGCCCGGGCCCGGTCCTGTCCGCCCTCGAGGCCCTCGAGCGCTGGCTCTACCGCAGCGCCGACGGCGTCGTCGTGAACACCCGCACCTTCCACGACCACATCACCGCCCGCGGCGTCGCGAGCGAATCCATCGAGCTCGTCTACAACGGCATCGATCCGGCCCTCTTCAAGCCGCGACCGAAGAACCAGGGCCTGCTCGCGAAGCACGGGCTCGAGAACCGCTTCACCGTCGCCTACGTGGGTACCCTCGGCCTCGCCCATGGACTGACGCTCCTCGTCGATGTCGCCGAGCGCCTCGCCGCGCGGCGGGAGATCCAGTTCGTCCTGATCGGCGACGGCGCCGACCGCGAGAAGCTCGAGGCCGAGGTGGCGAAGCGGGGGCTCGACAACGTCCACATGCTCGGCCTCCAGCCGCGCGACGCGATGCCGGACTGGATCGCGTCGATCGACGTCCTGCTCGTGATGCTGCGCGACCTGCCGGTCTTCGAGACCGTGATCCCCTCGAAGATCTTCGAGTTCCTGGCGCAGGAGCGGCCGGTGATCCTGTCGGCGAAGGGCGAGATCCGGCGCATGATGGAAGAGGCGGACGGCGCGCTCGTGATCGATCCCGAAGTCGCCGATCAGCTCGTCGCGGCGATCGAGGAGATCATCGCGAACCCGGAGGCGGCGGGCCGGAGGGCGGCGGCGGGCCGGCGATGGGTCGATGCGGGGTTCCTGCGCGACGATCTCGCACGCAAGATGTCGGCCTTCCTCGAGCGGGTCGTCCGCGAAACGGCCTAACCCCTCGCGTCGACGTCACACTCCCGGATCTTCTGGAGCAGGGTCTTGTAGCTGACCCCGAGGCGCAGGGCCGCCTGCTTGCGATTCCAGCCCGTCGATTCCAGCACGTGCTCGATCGCCTCGCGCTCGACCTCGAGGGCGAAACGGCGCCCGACCTCGCGCAGCGGCAGCTCGCCCGCCGTCTCTTCCATCTCGGCGAGGATCGCGTCGAGCTCGGCCCGCCGCTCGCTCCGGGACACCTTCGGGCGCGCGAGCTCCGCGAGGACCTGGTCCTCGCTCTCGAGCACGACGATGCGCTTGATCATGTTCTCGAGCTCTCGCACGTT
>JBIPOQ010000487.1:0-3240 GCA_044379055.1 Myxococcota bacterium | reverse complement strand
CAGACCCTCGCCGGACTTCGCGCCGTCGACCCGGATCTCGCCGAGGTCGAGGTCGCCGACGGGATCGATCGGGCGATGGCCGGCTATCGCCAGTTCCTCGAAGAGGCCCCGACCTCGACGCTGACGCCGGAGGCGATGCGGCGCCTGGCCGATCTCCAGCTCGAGAAGGAATACGGCGTCGGGGGCGAAGCGAAGCCCCGCTCGGTTCCGCGCACGAAGACCGGCGCCGACGCGCTTGCTCCGCACGACGCCGGCGCCGGCCCGGCCCCGACGCTTCCGCCTTCGGCGACCGCGCCGCTCCCTTCGAATCGACCGGACATGCCCGCGCCGCTCTCGACCCCGGCCGAATCCCTCCGAGACTTCGAGGCGCGCGCCGCGGGGACGAGCGAGCTCGCCTACTCGCCGGGCGACGCCGGCCTCGACCTGCCGGGACCGGGCGATGCCGCGCCGGACGGCCCCCTCGAGGCCCTGGCCCTCTACGACCAGATCCTGGCCGCCTATCCCGACTACCCGCACAACGACCAGGTCCTCTACCAGAAGGCCCGCGCCTTCGACGAGCTCGGTCGGGTCGACGAGGCCATCGAGGTCTCTGCCCTGCTCGTCGAGAGATATCCCCGCTCGCAGCACCTCGACGAGATCCAGTTCCGCCGCGGAGAGTACTTCTTCACCCGCAAGAAATTCCTCGAGGCCGAGAAAGCCTACGCCGCGATCGTCCCGCTCGGCGGCCGCTCGGACTACTACGAGCTCGCGCTCTACAAGCTCGGCTGGACCTTCTACAAGCAGATGCTGCTGCCCGAGGCCCTCCAGAGCTACGTGACCCTCCTCGACCACAAGGTCGAGTCCGGCTACGACTTCGAGCAGCAGCAGGACGAAGCCGACGCCCAGCGCATCGCCGACAGCTATCGCGTCATGAGTCTCTGCTTCTCCGATCTCGGCGGCTCGGAGGCCGTCGCCTCCTTCTTCGCCGGCACGGGCGCACGCGTCTACGAGCACCGCGTCTACCGCCATCTCGCCGAGTTCTACCTCGAGAAGCTCCGCTACCAGGACGCCGCCGATACCTACGAGTCCTTCGTCGCGCTCTATCCCGTGCATGCCTCGTCGCCCCACTTCAGCATGCGGATCATCGAGATCTACCAGGCGGGTGATTTCCCGAAGCTGGTGCTCGAGGCCAAGAAGAGCTTCGCCTCGCGCTACGCCCTCGATGCCGAGTACTGGCGCCACTTCGACCCGGCGGCCGCCCCCGACGTGATCGCGTACCTCAAGCAGAACCTCGAGGACCTCGCGAACCACTACCACGCCCTCTACCAGAACGCGGAGACCCCGGAAGAGAAGGCCTCCGCCTTCACGGAGAGCGCGTCCTGGTACCGACGCTTCCTCGCCTCCTTCCCGACCGCCCCGGAGACGCCCGCGATCCACTACCGCCTCGCCGATCTCCTCCTCGAGAACGAGGTCTTCGGTCAGGCGGCACGCGAGTACGAACACATCGCCTACGCCTATCCGGCCCATCCGCGTTCCTCGGATGCCGGCTATGCGGCGATCTTCGCCCACCGGAAGGCCGAGGAGCGCGCCGAGGCCGCCGATCGCGAGCCGCTGCGCCGCGAGGCGGTGGCGAGCACCATTCGCTTCGTCGATGCCTTCCCGGCCCACGAGCACGCCGCGAAGGTGCTCGGCGTCGCCGTACAGGATCTCTACGAGCTCCGCGAGTTTCCGCAGGCGATCGAGCTCGGGCGGCGCCTCACGGCGAGCTATCGCAGCGCCGAGATCGGGATCCGCCGATCCGCCTGGCTGGTCGTCGCCCACTCCTCGTTCGAGATCGGCGAGTTCGCCCCTGCCGAGGAAGGCTACGCCGAGGTCCTCGCGCTCACGTCCGCCGAGGACGACACGCGGCGGGAGATCCTCAACAACCTCGCCGCCTCGATCTACAAACAGGGCGAGCGGGCCAACGAGGCCGGCGACTTCCAGGGCGCCGCGGACCACTACCTGCGCATCGCCCAGGTCGCGCCCGAGTCCGAGATCCGCCCGATCGCCGAATACGACGCCGGCGCAGCGCTCCTCCGCCTCGAGGCCTGGGACTCGGCGCTCGCCGTGCTCGAGTCCTTCCGCTCGGAGCATCCCGACCACGATCTCCATCAGGAAGCGACCCAGCAGGTCGCCTTCGTCTACCGCAAGACGGGCAACGCCTCCCGCGCCGCCGAGGAGTACGACCGCGTCGCCCGGGAGGCCGAGAAGCCCGAGCTGCGGGCGGAGTCCCTGCTCGTTGCCGGTCAGCTCCACGAAGAGGCGCAGCGCATCGATCGCGCCCTCGAATCCTATCGACTGTATGTGAGCGAATTCACGGACCCGATCGAGACGGCGGTCGTTACGCGCTTCAAGATGTCCGAGCTCTACGAACAGACGGGCGATGCCGAGGGTCGACGCGCCGAGCTGCGCCAGATCGTCGCGCTCGACCGGCAAGCGGGGGCGGCGCGGACGGACACGATCCGGGGCCTCGCCGCGCGCTCGGCCCTCTTCCTCTCCGAAGAGCTCTTCCGCGAGTTCCGATCGGTCGAGCTGCGACTGCCCTTCGAGCAGAGCCTGCAGGAGAAGCAGCGCCGGATGGACGCCGCACTGACCTCGCTCTCCGCCCTCGTCGACTACAAGGTCGGCGACGTGACGGCCGCCGCGACCTACTACATGGCGGAGGTCTACGGCGACTTCAGCCGATCGCTCCTCGACTCCGAGCGCCCGACCGACCTCGCCGCCGCCGAGCTCGCCGACTACGAGGGCGTCCTCGAGGAAGAGGCCTATCCCTTCGAAGAGAAGGCCATCCGGGTCCACGAAAAGAACCTCGAGCTCATGACGAGCGGGGTCTACAACCCGTGGATCGAAAAGAGCCTCGATCGCCTGGCCGTCCTGATGCCCGGTCGCTATGCGAAGCCCGAGGAATCGAGCGGGCCCCTCGCCTCCCTCGACGGGTATACCTACCGCGCCCCCGGCGCGGCCTCCACGCCGGTCCCCGCGGCCGAGTCGACGCCCTCACCCCTCCCGGATACCCCGACCGCCGCGGCCCCGACCGCGCCCGTCGAGCCCGCCGCGAACGAGGTCCCGCCGACCGATCTGCGATCGGCCGAGACGGTCACGCCGACGCCGGCCGAACCCGCTTCCGAGATCGCGGGACCGGCTGCTCCCGATCCCTCCGCCCTCGACGACCCGTCCGGCGCGGTCCAGCCCGATTCGGAACACGAGGAGATCGTCGATGAC
>JBIPOQ010000062.1:0-11638 GCA_044379055.1 Myxococcota bacterium | reverse complement strand
TCGAGGTGGTGTCGAGAAAGTCCCGAAGCAAGCCCGGACCGGCGGTGGAGAAGGCCGACAAGGCCCGATCGGCGGGGACGGCGGCGCCGCCGGCGGACGGGGCGGCGCGAGCCGGACTCGCGGCGGCACGGTCGCAGAACGAGGTCTTCGGCGTCGTCCTCGATGCCGCCGCCGGGCTCTTCGCACGCGCGGCGGTTCTGCTGCTGCGGGACCAGGAGGTCTTCGCCGTCGCGGGTCGCGGGATCGAGGTCCTCGAGGTCGATCCGCTCTCGACGCCGCCCCGGCTGTCCTGTCGAGTCCCGGAGACCGGCCTGCTCCATCAGGTCGTTTCCAGTCGACGGCCCGTCGCCGGGAGCCTCCGATCCGACGCGGACCGGATGTTCGTCGGGGTCTTCGGGCCGATCGAGCCGAAGCGCGCCTATCTCGCGCCGATCCGGATCCCGGGCGGTGGGCTCGCGATCCTGTACGCGGACCAGGGCGGGGCCCGCCGGGAAGCGCCCGATTCTGCCCCGCTCGAGGCGTTGATCGTCGAAGCGGAGGCCGTGCTCGAACGCATCGCCGCCCACCGCGTCGAAGGCGAAGTGCGGCCCGTCTCTTCCTGATCTCCCCGTGCGGGGATCGGGCCCCCCGACCTCAAGCCTGCCTCTCGATTGCCGATATCCGAAGTCGAATTGCGGCACCGGGGCTCCCGCGTGCCGGGAGGCGCTCGTGAAACGCATCCTGATCGTGGAGGATTCCGCGACGATGAGATCCCTCATCGCCGCGAGCCTCGAAGAGCTCGTCGTACCGGTCAAGATCATCGAGGCGAAGAGCGGCTTCGAGGCGCTGCGTCTGCTGCCCCGCGAGAGCTTCGATCTCGTCGTCACCGACATCAACATGCCCGACATCAATGGTCTCGAGCTCGCTTCGTTCATGAAGTCGAGCGAGAAGCACGCGTCGATCCCGCTCGTGATCGTCTCGACGGAAGGCGCGGAGCGGGACGTCGAGAAGGGGCTCGGCATCGGCGCCGACGCCTATCTCGTGAAGCCCTTCGACCCGGAAGCGCTCCGCCAGATCGTCCTCGATCTGCTCGCGGGACGAGGCCGAGAGCAGTAGTCGGCCGTGGCTGCCCCGCGCACCCGAAAGCCGGGCAGGAAAGCCGGCGCTGGATCCTCGGGCGTGCGCGTGGCGCCGTCGAAGGACCGCCGCGAGCTCGTCGCCGAGGCCGAAGAGCTGCTCGAGCAGATGTGCGGGGATCTCTGCCTCCTGCACGAGCAGCGCCACGGCGAGGGCGAGCCCGATCTGGTCCACCGCCTCTTCCGCTCGGCCCATACGCTCAAGGGGCTCGCGGGCCTCTCCGGTCTCGACGTCGTGAGCGGCCTCTCCCATCGCCTCGAGGACATCCTCGACGGCCTCCGACTCGGCCGGATCGATCTGCGCGCGCCCGTCGTCGGCCTGCTCGACGAAGGCGTCGCGATCCTGCTCGTGCTCGTGTCCGACCTCGGGCGCGACGTTCCGCCCGAGGAGGCGTCGACGCTCCGGGCCGAACGTTTCCTCGCCGAGCTCGATCGCGCGCTGGCGCCGCCCTCGGCGGAAACGGGGCGGGACCCGGATCTCGACGGCCTCGATCCGGCGCTGCTCCGCGCCCTGACGGAATACGAGGAGCACCGGCTGCGCGAGAATCTGCGGCGCGGCCGACCCATCGTTTCGATCGAAGCGACCTTCGAGCTCACGACCTTCGAAGAGGGCCTCGGCGAGATCTCCGCGGCGCTGCGCGAGTCGGGCGAGATCATCTCGACCCTGCCGTCGGCTGCAGCGAGCGCCGAGCGCAGGATCTGCTTCAGCCTGCTCGTCGCGACGGACCTCGCCCCGGAGCTCCTCGCCCGGCGGATCGATCATGCGAACAGCACGATGCGCGTCCTCCACCCCGGACGTACGGCCGCCCCCGCGCCGGCCCCGTCGGTGACCGGTGAGGGCCGCCGGATCGAGTCCCTGCGATCGATCAGCGGATCCGTGCGCGTCGACATCGCGAAGCTCGATCTGTTGATGAACCTCGTCGGCGAGCTCGTCGGTCATCGCAACGCCGTCGGCGCCATCGTCACGCGTCTCGCCGCCGACCCGCGCACGGCGCGCATCGGCGCGGATCTCGCGAAGGTCCAGAAACATCTCGACCGCAAGCTGCGCGAGCTCCAGGCCGGCGTGCTCGACGTGCGCATGGTGCCGCTGCGGCAGGTCTTCGAGAAGCTCTCCCGCGTCGTGCGACGCCTCCGCATCGATCTCGGCAAGGAGGTCGCTCTCGAGTTCACGGGCGGCGACACCGAGCTCGACAAGCTGATCGTCGAGCAGCTCGTCGATCCGCTGGTCCATGTCGTGCGCAACGCCTTCGACCACGCCCTCGAGTCTCCCGAAGAGCGCGTCGCCGCGGGCAAGTCGCCGATCGGAACGATCCGGGTCGCCGCATTCCAGCGCGGCAATCACGTCGTGCTCGAGGTCCGCGACGACGGACGGGGCATGGACGTCGCGGCGATCCGCCGCAAGGCGATCGGCCGCGGGATCCTCGGCGAGCACGAGGTGCTCTCGGAGCGCGAAGTCCTCGATCTCGTCTTCGAGGCGGGGCTCTCGACGCGGGACGAGGTATCCGAGACGAGCGGTCGCGGCGTCGGCATGGACGTCGTGCGGTCGAATCTCGCCGCCCTGGGCGGGCTCGTGGAGGTCTCGAGCGTCGCGGGCCTGGGCGCCACGATCACGATCACCCTGCCGATCACGCTCGCGATCATCCAGGCGCTGATCGTCCGGGTCGGCGACGAGCGCTATGCGATCCCGATCGCCTCGGTCCGCGAGACGCTGCGGGCCGGCGAGCATCCGATCCTCCGGAGCGAGGACAGGGAGCTCTTCAATCTGCGCGGCACGCCGCTCCTGCTCCGCTCTCTCGCGGACGAGCTCGGGATCCCCGGCGGCTCGGATCGATCGCGTCAGTTCGTCCTCGTCCTCGGGATGGGAGAGCAGCGCCTCGGGCTCGTCGTCGACGGGCTCGAGGGCCAGCAGGACATCGTGATCAAGCCGATCCAGGGTCCGATCCGGTCGATCCGCGGCATCGCTGGCGCGACCGAGCTGGGCGACCGCGTCGCGGTCCTCGTGCTCGACGTCTCGGCCCTCGTCGCCGAAGGGATGCGTCGACGGGAGGCCGCATGACTCCGGTCGAATCGCCCGAGACGGCGCAGGCCGATCGATCCGCAGACTGGGCCGGTCTCGCCAGCGAGGCGTCCGAGGCCTATCGGACCGGTCTGCCGGTCGAGGATCGCCGGGAGATGTTGGTCGTCCAGGTCGAGGTCGGGGAGTACGCGATCCCCGTCGAGCGCATTCGCGAGATCGTGCGTCTCGCGACCATCACGCGGGTCCCGCGCACCCCCGACTGGCTCGTCGGCGTCGTGGCGCTCCGCGGGGAGATCGTCGAGGTCGTCGATCTCCGCCGGCGGCTCGGGCTGCCGAAGGGCGAGCCGACGCGCGCCAATCGCATCGTCGTGATCCACGGGAACGACGACGGCGTCGCGGGTCTGCTCGTCGACTCGGTCAAGGGGGTCTTGCGGGCCCGCGAGCGGGAGATCGTGCCGGCGCAGGGCCACGAGTTCCGGGCCGTCGTCGAGCTCGTCCGGGCGGGCGAGGGGTTCGTCTCGATCCTGGACGTCGATCGCGTGGTGGGCGACGCCGATGTCTGAGCAGAGCCCCGTCGCGACGCCGCGAGCCCGGATCGACTTCGCCTGCTTCGAGCTCGCAGGCGAGACCTGGGCGGTCCCCATCGCGAACGTCCGCGAGATCCTGGCGACACCGCGACTGACGCCGCTGCCCGACGCCCCGGCCGTCATCGAGGGCGTGATCGACCTGCGCGGCACCCTGATTCCGATCGTCGACCTCGCGTCCCTTCTCGCGGGCGCGGGCAGCGGTGTCGCTTCGCCGGCCCTGGAGCGTGGTCGCACGGTCGTGGTCGAGGCGCGGGGGCTGGTGGTCGGATTCCGGGTCGAGCGCGCGACGCAGGTCGTCTCGACGGGACCGGAGTCGATGGAGCGGATTCCGGGGCTGACGCGCGAGGTCGGTTGTCGCGTCGTCGGCGCGGTGATCCGGCGCGCGGCGGCGCCGCCCATCCTGGTGCTCGAGCTCGACGTCCTGATGGAGCGGGTACTGCGAGGACGGTCGGTCGAGCCCGCGAGCGGAGAGGTGGCGGCATGAGTCTGCGCGACGTCGAAGGCGCCGCCGTGAATCTCGCCGATCGCGTGCGCCGCGAGCGGATCGAGGCGGTGCTCGCGAGCGTGCTCGGCACGAGCGTGCACCTCGCCTTCCTGGCCGGAATCGTGCGGGCCAGCATCGTCTTCGTCGTGGCGACCGTGATCGCGCTCGCCGGCTGGCGATGGCTCGGGTCGCGGGCGCGTGGCTCGCTCGACGTCGCGATGCTGCCGCGTCGTTCGGGTTGGTCGGTCTTCTTCGGCAGCTTCGCGTCGCTCGTGCTCGCGCCGCTGTCGATCGCCATCGTGGATCCCGGCGCCGCGCTCGACGGGGAGCAATGGCGGAGCACGGTCCTCGCGGCGGCCGCGTGTTCGGGCTTCGCCGGCGTTTTCGTGTTCCACCGGCTGCGGATGGCCTGTGCGCGCTCGCCGGCCGGTCACGATCGTGCGCATCCCGTGGTGACGCTCGAGTCGGCCGGCGACTGGACCGCCGCCCGGGCGCGCGAGATTCGGATCGTCATCGCGGCGGTGGCGCTCGCCCTCTCCGGGGTGCTCGTCGACGGCGTTCTCGAGGCGCGGGCGTCCGGCTGGGGCGCGGTGCGGATCACTGCTGCGGGCCTCTGCTTCGCGGCCGTCTTCGTCTGGCTCGGGCGTGTGCTCGCGCGCGCCGTCAGCCACGAGCTCGAGTGGGCCGTCGGCGGGATTCGCGCCGAGCGGGCTTCGGCCGAAGCGCGGTCGGGCGAAGGCGAAGCGGCGGCGATCGCCGCGCTGGCCGCCAGTGTGGCGACCGGGGACGAGCTGACGCGCAGCCTCGAGGTCGAACGCGATCAGCGCTCGATCGAGCAGGCCCACGCCGAGCGGGTCGCCCGCGAGCTCGCGGACCGCGCGATGCCCGTGCAGCAGAATGCGCTCGAGCTCGTCGGTCGGATCGAAGCGTCGCGACGGATCGCGACGCTCGCACTCGCCGCCGGCGAAGCCCTCGAGGCCCGGACGCGCGGTTTGGAGGACGAGATCGAATCGAGCGCGCGCTGGCTCGACGGAATCGAACAGGGGCAGCGGGGCCTCACGGAATCGCTCGCGCGACTCTCGACCGCCTCGCGCGAGACGAGCGCCGGGCTCGCTGCGCTCGCGAAGGCGAACCGCGGGGTCGACTCGGCGGCCGACTCGATCACGGCGTTCTCCCGCGACGTTCTCGCCCGGGCGGAGATCGGGCGCGCGAAGTTCGGCGAGACCGTGGCCGGCATGGAGGCGATCCGCACGGCGACCCGGGCCGCCGAATCGGTGATTCGCGGGCTCGCTGCCCGGACGCAGGAGATCGGCGGGATCCTCGACGTCATCGACGACGTCGGGGACCAGACGAGCCTGCTCGCCCTGAATGCCGCGATCATCGCGGCCCAGGCCGGGGAGCAGGGGCGCGCGTTCTCCGTCGTCGCCGACGAGATCCGCGATCTGGCCGATCGGGTCCTCGTCAGCACCAAGGAGATCGGCGGACTGATCCGGGCGGTCCAATCCGAGAGCGATCACGCGATCGGTGCGATCGAGGCCGGCTCGAGCTCGGTCGAGCGGGGCGTCGAGCTCTCGGTCGAGGCGGGGCGAACCCTCGACGAGATCACGGAGGTCACCCGCGAGACGGGGACCCGCATCGAAGGGATCCTCGACTCCGTACGCGCCCAGGCGTCGACGCTCGAGCGTGTCCTGGGCCTCGTGGTCCGTGTCGAGTCCGGCGTCGGCGAGCTCGCGACCGCCGTCGATCATCGGGCGGGCGATCGGGAGCGCGCCGCCCGCGCGGCGCAGGCCCTGCGCGAGGCGATGGAAGAGATGCGCAGCGCCGTCCGGGAGCAGTCGGCTCAGCTCTCGCGCATCGAATTCGATCTCGGGAACGCCCACGCCAGCGCCCGCGTCGTCGGCAGCACCCTCGAAGAGCAGAGCACGAGCTGCCGCGAGCTCGCTCGCGTCGTCGAGCAGGGGGCCGATCGCCTGCGATCCCTCCGTCGGATCGGCGACGAGCTGACGCTCGCCCACCGCACGCTCCGCCTCCAGACCGACTCGCTGCGACTCGCGTCGCACCGGCCTTCTTCCTCAATCACCCGTTCGGGGCTCGATGCCCGAGCGATCGGAGAGAGATCATGATCGCTGCTTGTCCGAAATGCAGTGCACGGTATCGGGTCGACACCGCGCGGGTCGGGCCCGAAGGCGCGAAGCTGCGTTGCACGAAATGCTCGGCGCTCTTCCTGGTGCGGGTGCCGACCGCAAGCGCCGCGGTGAGCCCGACGGCACCGGCCGTCGCGTCTCCGGCCGTGCAGTCTGCGCCGCCGGCCGTCGAGGACGTCCGTCGCGATGGCGGCGTGCTCGTCGCCGATCCCGACGCCGCGCGCGGCAAGGCTTCGGTCGACGCGATCCGCAGCTGGGGACTGTCGGCGCATCTCGTCCACGACGGGGTCGAGGCCATGCTCGCGATCCAGCGGCTGTTGCCCCGGGCCGTGGTCCTCGACGCGGCGCTGCCGCGCATGTACGGCTTCCAGATCTGCGAGATCGTGAAGCGAAACGAGAGCCTCCGGCACATCACGGTCGTGTTGGTCGGCGCAGTGCACGACCAGACCCGCTATCGACGCGATCCGTCGGATCTCTACGGGGCGGACGTCTTCCTCGAGCAGCCCGACCTCCCCGATGGCCTCGCGCCGCTGCTGCGCCAGGCCGGCCTGCTGCCGACGCCTTCGAGTGGCTCGACGCCGCCCGCCCCGCGCCCGCAGCCGCCCGTCGCGCCCGCCGCGCGCGTCGCCGCGCCGACCCCGCCGCCCGCCGCTCTCCCCTCGCGCCCGCCTTCGCCGCCTTCCGTCGTGGCCTCTCCGGCGCCGCCGCCGGCCGCAGCGGCCTCGCAAGGCGCCGATCCGGCGCGGGACGAGGAGCGCGAGCGTGCGCGTCGGCTCGCGCGGATCGCCGTCTCGGAGATGCTTCTCTACCACCCCGACCGGTTTGCGCAGGCCTGTCGAGACGGGACGCTCGAGCGGGCGCTCGACGTCGAGATCCAGGAAGCGCGCGCCCTGCTGCGGCAGAGGATCGGTCCCGAGGTCAGAGCAGAGGCGGACTTCGTCCTCGACGAGCTCCACCGCGTCGCCCGCGAACGAGGCGCGAAGGCATGAGCCGCACGCTGACTCGGGACGAGCAGGACGCCCTCCTCGACGCTCTCGCGAGCGGGAGCGAGGAGGTGCGCCGACTCGCCGTCGAGCAGCTGCTCCTGCTTCCGGCATCCGAGGCGGTGCCGCAGCTGCTCGCCCGGCTCGGCGATCCGGCCTGGCGCGTGCGCAAGGCGGCGATCGATCGTCTCGTCGCCTGTCGGGACGACGCGCTCGTCCATCCCGGACTGATCGCTGCGCTCGCCGACGGCGAGAATCCGGGTCGTCGCAACGCCGCCTTCGAGGCGCTCGTCGCGATGGGACAGCGGGCGATGGCGCCGTTGATCGAGGCGGCAGGCAGCCCGGATGTCGACGTCCGCAAGCTGGCCGTCGATGCCCTCGCGGCGATCGGAGATCCAGGGGCCCGAGAGATGCTCGTTCGCACGCTCGCCGATTCCGACGCCAACGTGCGGGCGGCAGCGGCCGACGCGCTCGGCGTCGTCGGAGGGCTCGTCTGCGTGGGCGCTCTCGTCCGGACGAGCACCGACCGTGCCGAGGTTCCCCTCGTTCGGCTCTCCGCCCTGCGTTCCCTCGACCGGCTCGAGGTCAGTGTCGGCGCGGAATCCCTCGCCGACGCGCTGGCCCATCCGCAGCTGCGCCCCGCCGCCCTCGATCTGCTCGGCCACTCGACGGATCCGCAGGCGGAGGCGGAGCTCGTGAAGGGCCTCGCCAACGCCGCGCGCTCGATCCGCGAGAGCTCCATCGGGGCGCTGCTCCGTCGCTCGTCGCTCCTCGACGGGGCCGAGGCGGAGGCCCTGTATGCCCGGCTGCGAGAGCGGGCCCGCGCCGACGCCGATCTGGTCGCGCGTTGTTGCGACGGCCTCGAGGGCGAGGAGCTCTCGCGTCGGACCGCGCTGGTTCAGTTCCTGGGCGTCGTCGCCGACGAGCGCGCGATCCTTCCGCTGCTGCAGGCGGGGCGCGACGAATCCCTGCGAGAGCTCGTCGACTCGACTCTCGTCGGGCTCGAAGAGATCACGGTCGCGGCACTGCGCCCCGTCTGGAACGGGCTCGACACGGATCTGGAGGTCCGGGCCTGCGCGATCCTCGGAGGAATCGGCGGCGAGGCGGCCGAGGATCTGCTCGTCGCGACGCTGCGCGGGTCGAGCGCCCGCGCGATCAGCAGCGCGGCGAAGGCCCTGGGCGAGGGCGGCTTCTATCGCTGCATGCCCGAGCTGGTCGGCCGCCTCGAAGCGGCCGCCCGGGAAGGCGATCCCGACCGGGCCGACGAGATCGAGGAGCTGATCGCGGCGATCGCCGCGATGGCGGAGCGCGCGCAGTTCGCCGACGGCGAGGTCCACGTCCAGCTGATCGAGGTTCTCGCGAGTCGGCTCGGCGGCGCGCCGGAGCCGCTGCGGGTCGCGATCGCCCGGGTCCTCGCCCGGATCGGTCGGCCGGAGGACGCGGAGCTGATCGACTATCTGGCGAAGGATGCGTCGCCCCTCGTCCGTCGTGCGGCCGTCCAGGCGCTCGCGCGCTTCGACCCGGATCGGACCCGCGCCGCCATGCGGCTCGCGCTCGGGGACGAGTCGGGCGGGGTCCGCATCGCGGCGGCTGCGGTCCTCGGACGTTCGGCATCGCGCGAGGCGCTCGCCGACCTCGAACGGCTGGCTCGGGACGGAGATGGTCGGGTCGCCGCGGCGGCGGTCCGTGCGGTCGGGGAGCTGCTGGACGGGTGGGGCGATCGCAGCGCCGGCGACGGGGCCTGGCTCCGGGGCGCGGTCGAGCGCGAGCCGATCGTCGCCCTCGCCGCGGTCGAGACGCTCGCACGGATCGGAGGTCCGATCGTCGTGGAGGCGGGGTCTCTGGCGCTCGCTCGCAGCGAGCCCGACATCGTCCGGGCCGCGATCCAGTGCCTGGGGCGGCATGCGGCCAGCGACCAGCTCGTGCCGATCGTGGCGCTCGTCGCCCACGAGGACTGGACGGTGCGCGCGGAGGCCGTCAAGGTGCTGGCCGCGCGGGGCGTGCGGCGCAGCCTTCCGGCGATGTTGCGCCGCCTCGAGGCCGAGAGCGATGCCTTCGTGCGCGAGTCGATCCTGTCCGCCGCGCGAAAGCTCGAGCCGTGAGCGGCGCAGCATGAACGAACGCGACGCGAAACCGACGCTCACCGACGCGGAATTCCGCCTCTTCAGCTCGATCCTGCGCGAGCGGGCAGGGCTGAACTTCGACGAGCACACGCGTTTTCTCGTCGACCGGCGGGTCGCGCGGCGCATCGAAGAGGGCGACTTCGGCTCGTTCGCGTCCTACCTCTACCAGCTCCGCCACGGCCCTTCCGCGGACGACGAGTTCGCGAACCTGATCGACCTCCTCACGACCCACGAGACCTACTTCTTTCGCGAGCGCGCCCAGCTCGAGGCGCTCGTGCGCGAGATCCTGCCGGAGAAGCTCGCGAGCGAGGCGGGGGCGCACGGACCCGTGCAGATCTGGTCGGCGGGCTGTGCGAGCGGGGAGGAGCCGTACTCGATCGTGATGCTCGCCCTCGAGGCCGGCTTCGTGCCCGGTCGCGACTTCCGCGTGTTCGCGTCGGACATCTCGCGATCGGTGCTAGCGCGGGCCCGGACGGGGCTCTATCGCGAGACGTCCTTCCGCGACGCCGAAGTCTCTCTGCGCATGCGTTATTTCTCGCGCAAGGACGGCATCTCGAAGATCTCCGACGACGTCCGGCGTCACGTCGACTTCATGCACCTGAACCTCGTCGACGAGGCCAAGCTCGCGCTGCTCGGCCCGATGGACGTGATCCTCTGCCGCAACGTGATCATCTACTTCGATCTCGCGACCAAGAAGCGCGTCATGAAGGCTTTCCACGAGAAGCTCCGCCCCGGCGGCTGCCTGCTGCTCGGTCGTTCCGAGTCCCTGGCCAACGTCACGACCGCCTTCGAGCTGAAACACCTGAAGCGGGAGCTCGTCTATCGCCGACCCGTCCTCGGGGAGGAGCGGGACGACGTCTGGCATTCCCTCGCCCGAGCCGGCCTCGACTCGGCCGAGGAGTGAGACCCGCCGGCAGGAGCGGTCCGGCGGACCGGGCACCGCTCAAGTCGGAGCGCCCGCAGGACGAGCAATCCCGTACGGAGTTCCGGGGTTTGGCGTGGCTTCCTGCCGATTCCGGTCCGGAGGGCGAGGTCTCGATGGGGGACGCGGACGCGATGGAGGACGGCGCCGACGGCGAAGAGCTGCTCGAGCTCTTCGCACGCGGCAGCGAGCTCACGCGGCAGCTCCTCGAAGAGACGTCGCGTCTGCGCCGCCGACTCGGCGAGGTCTCCAGCGCTTCGGCGGCGCGCGAGAGCGGCGAGCGAGCCGGAGAGCAGGCAGCCCTCAGCGATTGGATCGCTCGGATCGACGAGCTGCGCCGGGAGAACTTCGATCTGCTCGAGGAGCTGCGCGCGGCCGAGGCCCGCAACCAGGCCTGGGCGGCGCGGAACGCGGAGATCGAGGAGCGGCACAACGATCTCGCGAACCTCTACGTCGCCAGCTACCAGCTCCACGCGTCCTTCGATCCGGACGAGGTCGTGGCGGCGATCTCCGAGATCGTGATCAACCTGATCGGGGCCGAGGTCTTCGCGTTGTACGCGTGCGACCCCGAGAGCGGTCGCCTGATCCCGGTCGCCTGCGAGGGGCGTCCGCTCGCGTCCTTCCCCGTGATCCCGGTCGGCGAGGGCGTGATCGGATCCGTCGTCGCGGACGGCGCTCTCTACGTCGCGCCGCCGCTCGCCGAGGGGGAGGGGCGGGGCGAAGGTGAGCCGGTCGCCGTCATTCCGCTCTCCGCGCGCGGGAGCGCGCTCGGGGCGATCGCGCTCTACAAGCTCTTCGATCAGAAGGCGGGGCTCTCCGAGCTCGACCGCCAGCTCTTCGGCCTGCTCGCGAGTCATGCGGCATCCGCGCTGCTCTCTTCGCGTCTGCTTCCTGCCTTGCCGTCCCTGTCGGGCACGAGTCCGGGGCGTGTCGATCGAAACACGTATTGACGCGAGTCGTCCGGCGCGCCGCGCCGAGGCTCGCGAGGTCGAGGAACCGAAGATGGCCGATCACCGGATCTTGATCGTCGAAGACAGTCCGACGATGCGACAGCTCCTCGTCTTCGCGCTGAAGCGGATGAAGGGCGTGCAGATCGTCGAGGCACAGGACGGCATGGACGGCCTGCGCAAGGTGACGAGCGATCATTTCGACCTGGTCTTCGTCGACATCAACATGCCGGTGATGGACGGGCTGAAGCTGATCAGCCTGATCCGGAGCGACGCGACGCTCGCAGCGATGCCGATCTGCGTCATCACGACCGAG
>JBIPOQ010000061.1:0-11652 GCA_044379055.1 Myxococcota bacterium | reverse complement strand
AGGCGCGCGGCGCGGTGACGGCCACCGCGCCGCGCCGTCCCATCGCCGGCTACCCCTTCAGCAGCTCCTTGGCGATCGCGCGGATCTGGATCTCGTCGGTTCCCGCGTAGATCTGCAGGACCTTGGCGTCCCGGGCGAGCTGCTCGACGACGTACTCCGCCATGTAGCCGTTGCCGCCGTAGACCTGCACGGCCTCCATCGCGACCTCGACCGCGGCGCGTGCCGCGTACAGCTTCATCGCCGATGCCTCCGCGAAGGTCATCGAGCGGCCGTTCGCCGAGAGCTCGATCGTGCGGAAGACGAGGTTCTGCAGGTTCATGCGCGCGACCTCCATGCGCGCGAGCTTGTCCTGGATCAGCTGGTACTCCCCGATCGGCCGCTCGAACTGCACCCGCTCGCGGGCGTACTTGAGCGAGAGCTCGAGGCAGCGTTCGACGAGGCCGAGCGCCATCGCCGCGACGCCCGAGCGCTCGGTCTGGAAGGTGTCCTTCGCGCCCTCGCGCCCGCCGCTGCGCGCCGCCAGCGCCGCCTCGCCGCCGAGCAACCGGTCCATGCCGACGCGCACGTCGGTCAGGAAGAGCTCGCCGGTCGGCGACGAATGCAGCCCCATCTTCTTCAGCGGTCCGGACTGTTTGAAGCCCGGCATCCCGCGATCGAGGACGAAGTTCAGGATCTTGCGGTCGCGCAGGTCGACGCCCGGCTCCTCGAGCTTGCAGATGAAGACGGTCGTGTCGGCGTGGGGGCCGTTGGTGATGAAGGTCTTCGAGCCGTTCAGGACGAACTCGTCGCCCTCGCGCCGCGCCGACGAGCGCATGCCGCCGAAGGCGTCGGAGCCGGAGCCGGGCTCGGTGATCGCCCAGGCGCCGATCTTGTCGAGGGTCAGCAGATCGAGGGCCCAGCGTTCTTTCTGGAGGGTCGTGCCTTTCGAGAGGATCGCGGCGCTCGTCAGTCCGACGCTGACGCCCAACGCCGTCACCATGCCGGGACAATGCCGGCAGAGCTCGATGATCGGGATCAGCGTCGCCGCCGCCTGATCGGCACGGGCCGCCGGATCGCCGCCCCCGCCGCCCTTCTTCTGCCGCGGCTCCCCCGCCTTCTCCGCCTCGATCTGCTTGCGGAAACGCGCGCGGGCCATCTCGCTCATGCCGAAGGCGGCGTACATCTTGCGCAGGATGCCGTAGGGCGGGAGGTCGCCGTGCTCGAGCTCCGCGACGTGGGGCACGACCTCCTGCTCCACGAATCGGCGCACCATCTCCCGGATCGTCTGCTGCGACTCGCTCCACTCGTACATGCAACGGCTCCTCCTGGCTTTTGCGGCCGAGTCTAGCCAGACTGGGGCAAGGGGCGGTCGAGACTCCCGGTCGCAGTGGCCGAGCGCCGGGCCGGGGCGGGCGGCGTCCCGCCGATGGAAGAAGCCTGCCGATCGGGGACGACGGAGAGAGCGAGCCGGCATGAACCAGGACGAATCGGGCCCTTCGCGCAGCCGCGCGCGCCGCATCGGCCGCTCCCTCGTCCTGTCCCTCGTGGTCGGGGTCGCCCTCGGGCTGGTCGCCTTCCTCGCCTTCGACGGCGCTTCGTACTGGACGGACGCGCCCGAAGCCTGTCTCCAATGCCACGTCATGCAGCCCCAACACGCGAGCTGGCAGGCGAGCAGCCACGCCATCGCCGCCGTCTGCAACGACTGCCATACGCCGGCCGACCCCTTCGGCAAGACGATGACGAAGGCCCGTTCCGGCCTCGCGCACGCCTGGGCCTGGTCGACCGGTCGGTACGTCGACCCGATCCGGATCACGCCCGCCTCCGCGGCGATCGCGCTCGAGGCCTGCCAGCGGTGTCATGTCGCGCAGGCCGAATCGATGGGCCACGGCGGCGTCCCGCGCGAAGAGCGCGCCTGTCTCGATTGCCACTGGGATGCAGGACACGCGGACTCGCGGTCGACTTTCTGACCGCCCGGCGCGCGATCGTCTACCCTCGCGCCTGCGCGGCATGGTCGGGGCCTCGGAGGACCGGACCGAATCCGCGGATCGGGAGGAGCATCGCCGATGGAGATCGCCCGGGTCCTCGAGGTCGATGCGATCGACCTCTCCGACTTCGCGTTCTGGAGTCGCCCGATCGAGGAGCGTGAGGGGGCCTTCGCGACGCTGCGGGCCGAGCGGCCCGTCCCGTTCACCCGGGAGCGTGCCCTGCCGGGTCTCGCGCTGCCCCTCGGCCCCGGGTACTGGTCGCTGACGCGCCATGCCGACATCCTCGAGGCGAGCCGCAACCCCGAGCTCTTCAGCTCCGCCGCCGGCGCCACGTCGATCCAGTCGCTGCCGGCCCAGTTCAACGCGTTCTTCGGCGGCATGATCAACATGGACGATCCGCGCCACGGTGCGCAGCGCCGGATCGTCTCCCGTGGCTTCACGCCCCGCGCCCTCGCGCGCCTCGAGGAGGGCGTCCGCCGGCGGGCCGATGCGATGATCGACCGCGTCATCGAGAAGGGCGCCTGCGACTTCGTCGCCGAGCTCGCCGCGCCGCTCCCGCTCGAGGTCATCGTCGACCTGATGGGCATCCCGGAGAGCGCGACCGAGATGGTCTTCCGCAATACGAACCAGATCCTCGGCCTCGGCGATCCCGAGCTGATGGCCGGCAGTCAGGATCTCGTCGGCACGGCGCTGCGCGCGGGTGCCGAGCTCGGTGCCCTGATGAAGGAGATGGCGGAGGACCGGCGCAAGCGGCCGCGCGAGGATCTGACCTCCGTCCTCCTCAACGCCGAGCTCGAGGGCGGCGCGCTCGCGAGCGAGGATCTGACGTCTTTCTTCGTGCTGCTCGTCGTCGCCGGCAACGAGACGACGCGCAACGCGATCAGCCACGGCATGAAGGCGCTCTGCGACCACCCGGACGAGCGGCGACGCTGGCAGGCGGATTTCGAGGGGCTCGCGGCGACGGCGGTCGAGGAGATCGTGCGCTGGGCGTCGCCCGTGATCTTCATGCGCCGCAATCTGACGCACGACACCTCGATGTTCGGTCCCGAAATGAAGGCGGGCGACAAGGTCGTGCTCTGGTATGCGTCGGGCAATCGCGACGAGGCGGTCTTCGCGGATCCCCACCGCTTCGACGTCGGCCGCTCTCCGAATCCCCACGTCGGCTTCGGCGGCCCGGGCCCGCATTTCTGCCTCGGCGCGAACCTGGCGCGACGCGAGATCCGGGTCGTCTTCGAGCGGATCTTCGCGCGGCTCCCGGATCTCGAGATCACGGGTCCGCCCGATCGGCTGCAGTCGAACTTCATCCACGGCATCAAGCGCATGCCGTGCGCGTTCACGCCCGGGCGACCGCTCGCGGCCTGATCGCGCCCCGGCGCCCAGGCTCCCGGCACCCCGGCACGCGCCGATCGACGGCCCCGTCAGGCGATCTTCGCCGCCTTGGCCGCCGACTTCCCCGCGAGCCTTCCGAAGTAGCTCCCGCCGCCGATCGACATGCCGCTCGCATAATATCGACCCGAGCGTGTCAGCCCCGCGGACGCTCGCCCCGCCGCATAGAGGCCGCGGACGACCTGGCCGTCGACCGAGAGCACCTCACCGCTCGCCTTCGTATCGAGGCCCCCGAGCGTGAACGTCGCCCAGACGCTCTTGTCGACCGAGAGGTCGAGGGCCGCGAAGGGCGGATGGACGAGCGGGGTCACGTATTTGCTCGCCTTGTGGAAGACCGGATCCTCGCCGCGCTCGGCGGCGCGGTTGTAGGACGAGACGGTGTGGACGAGCTGGCCTTCGGGCAGGCCGAGGGATTTCTCGAGATCCTCGATCGTGTCTTCGACGCCGGCGAGCTGGTAGGGGACGATCGACTGGCCGTAGAGCGTGTCGTCGACGATGAGATAGGCGCGGCCGTCGGCCTTCTGCGCGATCGCGTCGGTGACCCGGCCGTGGTAGCAGTCCTCGTTGATGAAGCGCTGGCCCTGGGCGTTGACCAGCAGGCCCTTGATGTGGGTCACCGGCGGAAAGAAGGCAGTCGTCATCAGGCCTTCGTGCATGTTGACGGCGGCCCCGCCGACGCCCATGCCCATCCGGATGCCGCTCCCGTCGCAGCCGTCGCTCCCGATCGGGTAGCGGCATTTCGCCAGATCCGGCGCGAAATGCTCGACCATGGCGCGGTTCATGATGAAGCCACCGGTCGTGAGAATCACGCCGCGGGTCGCGCGAATCGCCGCCTCGCGGCCCTCGTGCTTCGTGATCACGCCGACGACCCGGCCCGCGTCGTCGCGGACGAGCGTCTCGACGCGGGTCTCGTTGCGGATCTCGACGCCGAGCTTCGTCGCAGCGTCGATCATCTGCTCGATGATGTAGGCGCCGGCGCTGCCCTGCTTCTTCGGCTTGTGGCCGCGGGGGACGGGCTTCGCCTCCTGCGAGAAGGGCCAGGCCTCCTCGTTGCCGGAGTAGATGAGGCAGTCGTCGGTCGGCGGGAAGATCACCTTGTCGGCGAAGAAGGTGTCCTTGAACTCGACGCCGATGCTCTCGAAGAACGCGAAATGGTCGAGGCTGTTCTCGCAGTAGAGGCGCACCTTCTCGGGATCCGCGGTCGGGCCCGCCGCGGCGCGGACGTGGGCCAGCATGTTCTCGAAGGAATCCTCGAAGCCCGTCGCCTTCTGGACGCGGGTCCCGCCGCCGAAGTAGATCGTGCCTTCGGAGAGCGCCGTCGCCCCGCCGCCGCGGGTCGCCCGCTCGAGGATCAGGGTCTTCGCCCCGGCCCGCGCCGCCTCGATCGCCGCCGCCCCGCCGGCGACGCCGAAGCCGACGACGACGACCTCGAATTCGTCGTCCCACCGTTCGATGCTCGACGCGTTGCGCGGCTGGGACGGAATGGCTTTCGAATCGGTCGTCTGGCTCGGCATGGGGGCTCCTCGGCGGTCCGTGGGCCGCGAACTATAGCCGCGGCTCGGCGTCCCGGAATTCCGGAGCCCCGCCCTTCGCACCGGCCTAGCACGTCGCCCCCTGTCCGGGCCTTCGGTCCGACCCGCGTCGGCCGAGCCAGGCGGGGACGTGGTATAAAGCGCGGGGCCGCCGGTCCAGGCGGCCGACCGGGACCCGGAAGGAGACGAAGCGATGAGCCGAACGGGAAGCGACGTCGTGGCGGGGGGAAGCGGGCGGAGGGCCCCGGGGCTCCCGATCGGATCGGCGCGCCGGCGACGCTTCGTCGCGGCGGGATTCGTCGCCTGGCTCGCCGTCTCGGGCGGCGCCGGCCGGGTCGGCGCCGAGTCGGGCGCGGACGCCGCGCCGGCTGGACCGCGAGTCGAGGCCGCGCAGGACGCGGGTCGCATCGTCTTGACCCCCGAGCAGCGCGAGACGCTCCGCCTCGCCCGCGAGGCCGAGGCCCGCAAGCTCCTCGGGCTCGCCCCCGATGCGCCGCTTCCGTCGCACGCCGAGCTGACGGACGCCCAGCGCGAGACGATCCGCGCGGCGCGGGAGGCCGAGATGCGGCGCGTGCTCGGGCTGGGTCCCGGCGAGGCGATTCCGGATCGCTCGAGCGCGACCGACGAGCAGCGGCGCAAGATCGTGGCCGCCCACGAGGCGCGGCTTCGCGAGGCGCTCGGACTCGCGCCGGACGCCCCGCTCTCCGCCGTCCCGACCGAACAGGCGACGCCGCCGGCGAAGCAGGGAGAAGCGCAATGAAGTTCGGCCTCATGTTCGCGAACGTCGGACCCTTCGGTCAGCCGGAGGGCCTCGTTCATCTCGCCCAGACCGCGGAGTCGGTCGGCTTCGAATCGCTCTGGACCGTCGAGCACGTCGTCGTGCCGAAGGGCTACCAGTCGCAGTACCCGTACAGCCGGGATGGCCGCATGCCCGGCGCCGACGACGCGCCGATCCCCGACCCGCTGATCTGGCTCGCCTACGCCGCGGCGGTGACGACGAAGATCCGGCTCGCGACGGGGATCATCATCCTGCCCCAGCGCCATCCCTTCTACATCGCGAAGGAGGCGGCGACCCTCGACGTGCTCTCGCGCGGGCGCGTGATCCTCGGCGTCGGCATCGGCTGGCTCGAGGAGGAGTTCAAGGCGGTCGGTGTGCCCTTCGAGACGCGGGCGTCGCGGACGGAGGAGACGATCGACGCGATGCGCGCGCTCTGGTCGAAGGGAGCGAGCGAGCACCGCGGCCAGCACTACGCCTGGTCGAGCGTCGAGTCGAATCCGAAGCCCGTGCAGGCGCGCGTCCCGATCGTGATCGGCGGCCATACGAAGAGCGCGGCCCGTCGGGCGGCGCGCGTCGGCGACGGATTCTTCCCGGCTCGCGCGGATACGCTCGCCGAGTGTCTCGTCGAGCTCGAGGCCGAATGCGCCCGCGTCGGTCGCAACCCGGCCGAGATCGAGATCACGACGGGCTGCCCGCCGAAGCTCGACGAGATCAAGCGGCTCGAGGGCATGGGCGTCCGCCGCATCACCTTCGGGCCCCCCGGATTCTCCCGCGAGGACGTGCAAGCCGGCCTCGAGAAGCTCGGCAACGAGATCATCGCGAAGCTCTGATGCCCGTTCTCGACGTCATCGGCCTGCGCAAGGTCGTCTCCGATCGCACGCTCTTCGAAGACGTCACGCTGACGATCCGGCGCGGCGAGAAGGTCGGCCTCGTCGGTCGCAACGGCGCCGGCAAGAGCACCCTCGGCCGTGTCCTCGCCGGCCTCGAGCCCTCGGACGGCGGCCGGCTCTCGCGGCGCCGCGAAGCCGTCGTGGACTATCTCGCCCAGGAGCCCGTCTTCGGATCCGAGCGCACGATCCGCGAGGTCGTGCTCGAAGGCCTCGCCGAATGGACGACCGCGCGTTCCCGCTTCGACGCGCTCTCGGAGCAGGTCTCGGCCACCGCCGATCCCGCGCTTCAAGCCCGCCTCGCTGAGGAGCAGGCCCGACTCGGCGACACGATCGAGCGTCTCGGCGGCTGGGAGCGCGAGCACGAAGCGCTCGCGATCGTGAGCGATCTCGGCCTCGTGGATCCCGAGCGCCGCGTCGGCACGCTCTCCGGCGGCGAGACGCGACGCGTCGCCCTCGCGCGGCTGCTCGTCGCGAAGCCCGATCTCGCGATCCTCGACGAGCCGACCAACCATCTCGACATCGATACGATCGAGTGGCTCGAGGAGCATCTCTCCGAGCGTTTTCCCGGCGCGATCCTGCTGATCAGCCACGATCGCCGCGTCCTCGATGCCGTCACGACCCGGACCCTCGAGCTCCACGACGGACGCGTCGACAGCTACGACGGCGGCTATGCCGCCTATCTCCTCGCCAAGGCCGAGCGCGAGGCCCACGTCGAGCGGACCGAGCGCAATCGCCAGAACTTCCTGCGCCGGGAGGTCGAATGGCTGCGCCGCCAGCCGAAGGCGCGCGGCACCAAGCAGAAGGCCCGCACCGATCGCGCCGAGGCCGCCCTCGACATCCGCGCCCCGCGCGAGGAGCGCCGCGCCGAGCTCCGGCTCTCTTCCGAGCGCCAGGGCAAGACGATCCTCGAGACGAAGGGGCTCGTCCTCGAGCGCGACGGACGACGGCTGCTCGCCGGCCTCGACCTCGCGCTGCGCCCCGGCGAGCGGATCGGGATCGTGGGTCCGAACGGCTCGGGCAAGACGAGCCTCCTGCTCGCGCTCGTCGGCTCCCTCGCACCCGCCCGCGGCGAGATCGTCGTCGGCGCGAACACGCGCATCGGCTACCTCGATCAGGCGCGCTCGGGCCTCTCCGACGGGGATACCGTCCTCGAGGCCGCCGTCGGCGAAGCGACCGAGGTCGCCGTCGGCGAGGAGCGCATGTCGGTCGGGAGCTATCTCGAGCGCTTCCTCTTCGAGCGACCCAAGCAGCGGCTGCGCGTCGGCGAGCTCTCGGGCGGAGAGCGGGCCCGGGTCTGTCTCGCGCGGCTGCTCTCGGGGCGCTGCAATCTGCTCCTGCTCGACGAGCCGACCAATGACCTCGATGTCGACACGCTCGCGGCCCTCGAGTCGATGCTCGTCGACTTCGGGGGCAGCGTCCTCGTCGTCAGCCACGACCGCTGGCTGCTCGATCGCGTCGCGACCTCGATCCTCGCCTTCGAGGGCGACGGCCGCGCCGAATACCACGTCGGCAACTACTCCGACTACGCCGCGACCCGCGTCCGCCCGTCTCGTTCGGCCGGGCGCGACGCGAGCCCCTCGCGCCGGGCCGCCTCGACGGCGATCTCGACCGCGGCTTCCGACGCGTCCCCGGCGTCGGCTCCCGCGACCGGCGCGCTGCCCGCCGCGAAGGCGAAGAAGCTGAGCTTTGCCGAGCAGCGGGAGCTCGACGGCATGCTGGACGTCATCGCAGCGGCCGAAGCGAAGGTCGAGGCGCTCCAGGCCCGACTCGCCGATCCCACGACCTATCAGGGGGAGGGCGGCGCCGTCGTCGCGCTGCGGGCCGAGCTCGAGCAGGCCGAAGCCGAAGTCCAGCGGCTGACCACCCGCTGGGAGGCCCTCGAGAGCCGCGCTGCCCTGACGGCGAGTCGCTGACGTCGGGCGCGCCGCGGCGCGACCCCGGGTGATCCGGCGCTACCGTGGCCCCGGCAGCGCGATCGAGCCCGCTCGCGAGCCCGCGCCGGGCTCGTCTCCGGTCGCGCCACGGAGACGCCGCCATGGCCATCGATTTCAGCTTTCCCGAGGAGGTGACCTTCATCGTCGCCCGCGTGCGCCAGTTCTGCGACGAGGTCGTCGCGCCGGCGCAGCAGGAGATCGAGGCGAACGAAGGGGATCGCAAGGTCCTCGTCCGTCAGATCGTCGCGATGCGGAAGGCTGCGAAGGAGTGGGGCCTCTGGCTGCCCCACATGCCGGAAGAGTGGGGCGGCATGGGCCTCGGCCACGTCGCCATGGCCGCCGTCTCCGCCGAGGCCGCGAAGAAGAGCAGCTTCGGCCCCTTCGCCCTCAACGCCCAGGCCCCCGACGAGGGCAACATGCACACGCTGCTCCACTGGGCGAGCCCCGCCCAGAAGGAGAAGTACCTGCGGCCGTTATGCGAGGGCACGGTCCGCTCCTGCTTCGCGATGACCGAGCCCGAGGTCGCCGGCTCCGATCCGACGCTGATCCAGACGCGCGCGGTGAAGGAGGGCGACGACTGGGTCGTCAACGGGCATAAATGGTTCATCTCCGGCGCGCGCGGCGCGAAGTTCGCGATCCTGATCGCGCGGACCGAGGACGACCCCGAGATCCCGCAGGCCGGCAACTCCGCCTTCCTCGTCGATCTCCCGAGCGAGGGCTGGGAGGTCGTCCGCGACGTCGAGACCATGAGCGGGGCCCACAACCATTGCGAGATCCGGATCGAGAACCTGCGCCTCTCGAACGACCAGCTCCTCGGCGGCCGCGGGCAGGGTCATCTGCTCGGCCAGGCGCGCCTCGGCCCCGCCCGGCTGGCCCACTGCATGCGCTGGATCGGCCAGGCCGAGACCGCCCTCGAGATGATGGTCGAGCGCTCGCTCCACCGCTTCGCCCACGGCTCGCTGCTCGCCGAGAAGCAGGGCATTCAATGGATGATCGCCGACAGCACGATGGAGCTCTATCAGTCGAAGCTGATGGTGCTCCACGCCGCCTACAAGATCGACCGCGGCGAGGACTTCAAGAGCGAGGTCTCGATGGCCAAACACTTCGTGGCCAATGCCCTCAACCGGATCATCGACCGGGCGATCCAGGTCCACGGCGCCCTGGGCTACTCGACCGACACCCCGCTCGCGAAGATGGCGACCCAGGCGCGTTGGGCGCGCTTCGCCGATGGCGCAGACGAGGTGCATCAATGGCGCATCGCCGAGCGGACGATCCAGGCCTGGGCCCGGACCGGGAGCCTGAAGGCGGCGACCGGGGATCTGCCCGTCTGAGACCCCGTCCCGAGCCCGAGCGCACGAGGCCTCACGGCACGAGAAGAGCCCGGGCGGAGGGTGTGCTACCGTGCCGCCCGCCTAAGCGCCTATCAATTCCCCCCGTGTGATCCCCACCCTTCCCAACCCCCGACTGGAACCTGCCCGCTGCCCCGCCCGCGTCTTCGACGCCGGTGTCGAGCCGTCCGGGCGAAATCGACGATGACCCAAACAGAGCTCTTCTCCGACCTTCCCGCGCCGATCGCCAAGGCCCTCGCCGAACGCGGCTTCACCGAGCTGACCGCCGTCCAGCAGGCCGTCGTCGACGCCGAGTCCGCCGGTCGCGACCTGCGCGTCTCCTCCCAGACCGGCTCCGGCAAGACCGTCGCCATCGGCATCGCGCTGGCCGCCCATTTCCTCGAACGACCCGCGGAGGCGTCGCCCCGCTCGGCGGGAGACTCGGCCGCCCATCCCCGGGCCCTCGTCATCGTCCCGACCCGCGAGCTCGCGGCCCAGGTCCGCGAGGAGCTGAAATGGCTCTTCGCCGCGCTGCCGGGGGCGACCGTCGAGGTCGTGACCGGTGGAACCTCGATCCTGCGCGAGCGGATCGCGCTCTCGCGCCGCCCGGCCTTCGTCGTCGGGACGCCCGGACGCCTGCTCGACCACATGCGCAACGGCGCCCTCGCCTGCAACGCGATCGAGCACGTCATCCTCGACGAAGCCGACCAGATGCTCGACATGGGCTTCAAGGACGAGCTCGACGAGATCCTCGCGCAGCTGCCCGAGAAGCGGATGTCGCATCTCGTGTCCGCGACCTTCCCGCACGCGGTGAAGGCCCTGGCCGATCGCTTCCAGAAGGATCCGCTGACGCTCGAGGGGACGAAGCCCGGCGACGCCCATCCCGACATCCAGCACATCGCGTACACGATCCGGCGCCACGAGACCTACGCCGCCCTCGTCAACGTGCTGCTGCTCGCCGGCGACTCGCGCTGTCTGCTCTTCGTGAACCGGCGCGTCGACGCGACCGAGCTCGCGGAGAAGCTCGCGGCCGACGGCTTCGGCGCGGCGCCGTTCAGCGGCGAGCTGCCGCAGGCCCAGCGCACGCGGACCCTCGCGGCCTTCCGCAGCGGCATGCTGCCGATTCTCGTCTCGACCGACGTCGCGGCCCGGGGCATCGACGTTCCCGACATCAGCACCGTCATCCACGTCGATCCGCCCCGCAACTCCGCAGCCTACGTCCATCGCAGCGGCCGCACCGGCCGCGCCGGTCGTTCTGGCCGCAGCATCCTGCTCGTGCTCGGCACCGAGGCACGCAAGGTCGGCCGCATGCTGCAGACGGCGCGGGTCGCCGCGTCCTGGCAGGCCGTGCCCCGGCCCGAGCAGGTCCAGAAGGCGCTCCACAAGCAGGCACGCAAGCTCCTCTTCGAGCGGCTCGCCGAGTCGACGCCGGACGAGGCGCAGCGCATGGCCGCCAAGCAGCTGCTCGAGGAGCGCGATCCGATCGAGATCGTCGCGGCGCTGCTCGAGATGGCGACGCCGAAGCCGCCGCGCCCGCCGATGGACGTCGTCGGCCTCGATCCCTTCAGCGACGATCGGCCGGGCAAGCGGGGCCGGCCGGAGCGCGGAGAGCGCGGAGAGCGCAGCGAGCGGGGCGATTGGAACGACCGCGCGCCGCGCGAGCGACGCGATGCGCGCGAGACGGGGCCCGGGTTCGGGCGCGAAGAGCGGCCGAGCCGCGGCGAGAAATTCGAGAAGCGCGCGCCCGGACCGCGGACCGAGCGTCCGGCGTCCGGCGGCTTCACGCCGTTCAGCGTCAGCTGGGGTGAAGAGGGCGGTGCGTCGGCGGCGCGGCTGCTCT
>JBIPOQ010000486.1:0-3258 GCA_044379055.1 Myxococcota bacterium | reverse complement strand
ACATGCAGTGGTGCTACGAGACGAACCTCTTCGCGACGGAGGCTCTCGCCGAGATCCGACAGATCGAGCTGCCGACGATCGAGCTGCCCGCCCCCCGCGAATCCCGCGGCCGGGTCGCGATCGACCATCTGGTCCACAAGCTCCGCTCGCTGCCCGTCGACGACGAGTTCGTCCAGTACCAGCTGCGCACGATGTTCCGCATGGCGCGCCACGTCGCGCGGGCGGACGAGATCGGCGACGCGGTCTCGCAGGCGGATCTCGACGACCTGCACGCCCTGCTCGGCCATCGTCCCTCTTCGTGGCTCGAAGGCGAAGCGGAGCTCGAGCGCTTCGTGCTCGCCGATGCGGAGAGCGGGCGCCACGACGACGCGCTCATCCCCCTCTTCCACAAGCGGCATCTCCGGGCGCATGCCCTGCTCGGTCCGGCCGGATCCGCGATGACGCGGCACGCGAAGATCCAGCCGTTTCGGGGCTGAGATCCCGCTACGCCCCGCCCCACGGCGAAAGCGGCAGCCCCGGGGTCGGCAATCCCTCGATCGCGCAGACGCGCCCGGGCGTCAGCTCGGTCGTGAAGAGCGTACGGCGATCGGCCCCGCCGAAGCAGCAATTGGTCGGGAGCGCCCCCGCGCCGAGATCGACGACTTCGATCGGCTTGCCGGTCTTGTCGAAGATCCGGATGCAATGGTCCATCGGCGCCGCGCAGTACAGACGCCCCTCGAGATCGAACGCGAAGCCGTCCCCCGGCGATTCGCCGGGGAGCTGCTCGATGAACCAGTCGCGCTCCCCCGTCGCGGGGTCGATCCAGAGGAGCCCACGACCCTCGACGATCAGGAGCCGGCCTTCGGGCGAGAGGGCGACGCCGTTGCAGTACTCGAAGCCGCTCGCGATTCGGCGCAGGCCCCTTTCGGCGTGATAGGCCCAGAAGCGGCCGTCCTTCTTGCCCTGATGCTGGGTACCGCCGTGGGGCGGCGGGTCGGTGAAGTAGATCGTGCCGTCCGGGCCGACGGCGAGGTCGTTCGGGGCCTGCAGGCCCTCGGACGCGAGGGTCGTGACGCCGCCGTCGGGCGCGATGCGCTGCAGACCGGGCGGGCCCGGGCGGTAGGGGATCTTCGCCGGGTCGAGGCCGAGATGGACCGCGAAGATCGTGAAGTCGATGCCGCCGTTGTTCGTAACGACGAAGCCGCCGTCGCGCGCGAGATGGGCGCTGTTCGCGCCGCCCGCGACGGAGGCGATCTCCGCGAAACGACCCGACTTCGGATCGATCCGCAGGAGCCGCCCCGGCGAGATCGTCGTCACGACGAGCGACCCGTCGGGACACCAGACCGGACCTTCGCCGAGGGGAATTTCCGCGGACACGACTTCGTATTGCATGGCGATCAGCATGGCAGACGCAGGACGGGCCGGCCAGACTCGACTCTGCCATCTTCGGACGGCGCGCGGAGGGCTGTTTGTCGAGCACGACCCGGGAAGATCAGCGAGCGACGGAAAGGCCGGAGGCACCGGCGCTCGCAGCACGCGTCCAGCGAGGCGCCGAGCGAAGAGACCCCCGACGAGACGAGCCCGCGGCCGGCCTCTACACCGGCTGGTGGGTCCTCGCGGCGACCTTCGTCTGCGCGATGCTCGTCATCGGCTCGACGAACTACGCCTTCCAGCTCTTCGTCGTGCCGGTCGAGCAGGAGTTCGGGCTCTCGCGGGCCGTCGTCAACCAGGGGATGAGCCTCTTCCTCGTCGGCGGCGCCTTCTGGGCCCCGATCGCCGGGCGCCTCCTCGATCGCTTCCCCGCCCCGGTCGTGATGGCGACGGGTGGCCTCCTCATCGCGCTCGGTCTGGCGGCGATCGCATTGACCTCATCGCTCCGGTGGATCGCCGCGGCGATCGCAGGCCCGGTGGCGCTCGGCGCCATGTTCTCGGGCGGCCTCGCGAATACGACCGTCGTCTCGCGTTGGTTTCGCAGGCGCCGCGGACGCGCGCTCGGCATCGCGACCGTCTCGTCGGGAGCGGGCGGCTTCGTCATGGTCCAGGTCATCACCGCCCTGATCGCCCGCTTCGGCTGGCGCGGCGCCCTCGCCTGGACGGGCGTCCTCATCGCCGGTTCGATCGGATTGCTCGCGCTCTTCCTGATCCGCTCGCGCCCCGACGAGGCGACCCTCGCCCGGGCGGGCGAGAACGAGTCCCCGGGCTCCGACCCCGCGATCGGCCGCAACGCCGCAGCGGGCCCGCCGGCCCGCTTCGCCCCCGAGCGGACCTGGTCCCTGCGCGAGACCCTCGGCGAGCGCAACTTCTGGTGCATCGCCCTCGGCACGGGCCTCCTGATGGCGAGCGACGGCGCCGTCCTCGCCTCGAAGTTCCCCTACCTCCTCGAGCTCGGCATCGAGGCCCAGGCCGCGTCGTTCCTGATCGCCTGCATGACTGCGTCGTCCGTCGCGGGCAAGATCGGGATCGGGCTCGCGGCGGACCGGGTCGACCTGCGCCGGCTCTTCGCGATCGTCGCCGTCTGCCACGTGCTCCTGCTCGTCGTCCTGATCGCCAAGCCGGGCTACGGCGTCCTGCTCGGGTCGATGGCCCTCTTCGGCGTCGGCGTCGGCGGCGTCTATCCGCTGCTCGCGACGCTGACCGCCTCGGCCTTCGGGTCGGCTTCCTTCGGCGCCGTGGCGGGGACGATGCAGGTCGTTCTGCTCCCCATCTCGATCGGCCTCGTGACCTTCATCGGCGCGAGCCATGATCGCACCGGCGACTACACCCTCGCCTTCCAGTGCTTCCTAGGCCTCGTCCTGGTCGCGAGCGCGCTGATTGCGTTCGTGAAGCTCCCCCCGAAAGCGCCCGCCGCGCTTCCCTTCCGACCCGAGGTCCCCCGTTGACCGATCCCGACGCCCTCGTCCGTGCGCTGACCCAGCCGCCCTTCCCCGACGACCCCTATCCGCTCTTCGCGGCGCTCCGGGAATCGGCCCCGATCTTCCACGCCGAGGACGGCTTCTGGTATGCGACCTCCTACGCCGCCGCCGAGGCCGTCTTCCGCAACCCTGCCCTCGGCCAGGGCCGCGGCCGCGAGTCCCGCATCCGCAGCGACCCCCGTTATGCGGACAGCGCCGCCCTCCAGACGCTCGGCCACATGCTCCCCTTCATGGATCCACCGGACCACACGCGGCTGCGCCAGCTGATCGCCCGCGCCTTCACGCCCCGGGCGGTCGAACGCATGCGCGGCTTTCTCGAGCGCCGCGTCGATGCGCTGCTCGACGCGCTCGCCGAAAAGGGCCGTGG
>JBIPOQ010000060.1:0-11672 GCA_044379055.1 Myxococcota bacterium | reverse complement strand
GGCTACCAGGGCGACTACATCGTCGACATCGCCGTCGGTCTCGCCGACAAGGAAGGCGCCGCGCTCGTCGACGAGCCCGGGGATGGACGCTTCCGCGAGGTCGCCCAGGCCGTCATCTTCGAGAACATCGAGGGGACGCTGAAGCGCCTCGGCATCCATTTCGACGTCTACTTCAACGAGCGGAGTCTCTACACCGACGGGAAGCTCGATCGGGCGCTCGCCGATCTGCGGACGGCCGGGCTCGTGTACGACGCGGATGGCGCGGTCTGGTTCAAGGCGACGGCCTGCGGGCTCGACCGCGACCGGGTCGTGATCAAGTCGACCGGCGAGCCGACCTACCTGATGCCCGACATCGCCTATCACCGCGACAAGTTCCTGCGCGGCTTCGACCTCGTGATCGACATCCAGGGCGCCGACCACATCGAGCAGTTCCCCTTCGTGCGCGAGGCGGCGGCCCGGCTCGGCGCGGATCGCGACCGGCTGGAGCTCGTGATGCACCAGTTCGTGACCATCACGAGCGGGGGCGAGCGGGTCAAGCAGTCGACACGCAGGGCGACCTTCATCACGGTCGACGAGGTCGTCGACGACGTCGGCGCCGACGTCTTCCGCTTCTTCATGATCGAGCGCAAGCGGGACGGCCATCTCGACTTCGACCTCGATCTCGCCAAGGACAAGAATTGGCGGAAGAACCCGGCCTACTACGTCCAGTACGCCCACGCGCGGACCTGGGGCATCGAGCGCAAGGCCCTCGAAGCGGGCCTCGCGATGCCGGCTTCGCGGGGATTCGACGCCTCCCGGCTCGTGCTGCCGGAGGAGATCGAGCTCGTGAAGAAGCTCGTGGAGCTGCCGGGGATCGTCGCCCGGGCGGCCGAGAGCCGGGAGCCGCACCACGTCGCCTACTACCTGCGCGAGGTCGCCGGGCTCTGGAATCCCTATCTCCAGGACGGCGATCGCCATCGGGTGCTGTCGGAGGACGCGGCGCTCACGTCCGCGCGTCTCGGCCTCGCCCTCGCGGTGCGCCACGTCCTGGCCAGCGGTCTCGCGCTCCTCGGCGTGAGCGCGCCGGAGCGGATGTGATGGCCGAGTCGAAGATCCGAAACGCCTTTTCCCGCAGCACGATCCTCACGGTCGGTCGGCTGCTCGCCTTCGTGGTCGTCGGCTTCGCCGTCGGTCTCGTCCTCGGGATCGCCTCGGAGGAGCCCGAGCTGCTCGCCGGTCATGCCCGCGGCGACAGCGAGACCGTCGAGCTCGACGATGCGCTCGCGGCGCGTCCCGACGAGGACGTCGAGGCGGCCGCCCGGGCGGCGCGCGTCGAGGCCGAGTTCGAGGCCGAAGAGCTGGCCATCGTCTTCGACGACGCCCCGCCGATGGAGCTGCCCGACGTCAGCGCGGGGCCTATGGATGGCGGACCCGAGACGGCGCAGGCCGACGCCACGGCCGAATCGGCTCCGACGTCCGGCTCGTCCTCGTCGGTCGGGGCGGGCGGCGGAAGCTGGGCGATCCAGGTCGGGGCCTTCGGCGACGAGCCTTCGGCGATCCAGCTCGCCGATCGCCTCGAGGGCAAGGGCTATCCGATCGAGGTGCTGCCGGCCGGAGCGGACTCGAATCGCTGGCGTGTGCGCGTGCAGCCGATCGATGGTGAGGCCACGGCGCGGACGACCGCCGAACGCGTCGAGCGGGAGGAGCGTCTGCCGACCTGGGTGATCCGGCTCGAGGGGCAAGCGCGCCCATGAGCCCTCGCGGACCGCTCGCCGCGGCCGGGGAGCGCCTGCGGGTCGGGGTCCTGGGCGCCGCGGGGCAGGTCGGCCGCTGCCTGGTGCGCGCGATCGTCGCTGCGCCGGATCTCGAGCTCGCCTTCGCCGTCACCCGCGCCGAGGTCGATCTGGCCGAGTCCGAGGCCTTCGCGCCCTGGCTCGACGGGCAGGCGTCGCGCCCCGACGTGGTGGTCAACGCCGCCGCCTTCACGAAGGTCGACGCCTGTGAGTCCCAGGTCGAGCTCGCCCGGAGGCTGAACGCGCAGGGGCCCGGCGAATGGGCGGCGGCGCTGTGTGCGCGAGGGATCGGCTTCGTGCATCTCTCGACGGACTACGTCTTCCCGGGTGACGGTGGGCGACCCTACCGCGAGGACGATCCGACGGGCCCGGGCTCGGTGTACGGCGAGACCAAGCTCGCCGGCGAGCGGCTCGTGCGGGCGAGCGACCCGGGCGCGCTCGTCGTGCGCACGAGCTGGGTCTTCGGTCCCGGGCGCAACTTCGTCGTCGCGATCCTCGATCAGGCCGCCCAGCGTCGAAGCGGCGCGAAATCCGGCCCGCTGCAGGTCGTGGACGACCAGCAGGGCTCGCCGACGGCCGCGGCGGACCTCGCCGACGGGCTCCTCGCGCTCTGCCGTCTCCGCGCGACCTCGCGCCCCGAGCTCCACGGCGTCCTCCACCTCTGCAACGCCGGCGTCACGACCTGGTTCGGCTTCGCTCGCGCGATCCTCGACCAGGCGGGCTACGCCGACGTCGCGATCGACCCCGTTCCGACCGGCACCTTTCCGACCGCGGCCCGCCGCCCGGCCTACTCGGTGCTCGACTGCGGCCGGGCGCGGACGCTCGGAGTCGACCTGCGTCCCTGGACGGAGGCCCTGGCGGGCTATCTTGCAGGGCCCGATCGGCCGAGCCACCTCATCCCCGCCGGTTTCCCTTCATCCGCTTCTTCAGCCGAGCCCGGCCGACGGAAGGTTCCTCAGTGAGCGTCGATCCCTCGAGAATCCGAAACTTCTGCATCATCGCCCACATCGATCACGGCAAGTCCACGCTCGCCGATCGATTGCTCGAGGCGACGCACGCCCTCTCGGATCGCGAGAAGAAGGACCAGTTCCTCGACAACATGGATCTCGAGCGCGAGCGCGGGATCACGATCAAGGCCCAGACCGCGCGCATGAATTTCCGCGCCGCCGACGGCCAGGACTACATCCTGAACCTGATCGACACCCCCGGCCACGTCGACTTCTCCTACGAGGTCTCGCGTGCGCTGGCGGCCTGCGAAGGGGCGCTCCTGATCGTCGACGCCGCCCAGGGCATCGAGGCCCAGACCCTCGCCAACGCCTATCTCGCGATCGACGCGAACCTCGAGCTGATCCCGATCGTGAACAAGATCGACCTGCCGTCGGCGGATCCGGTGCGCGTCGCGCAGGAGATCGAGGACGTGGTCGGGCTCGACGCCGCGGACGTGCTGCCGGTCTCGGCCAAGACGGGGCAGGGGATCGAGGCGGTGCTCCAGGCGATCGTCGACCGGATTCCGCCGCCGCGGGGCGACGCGAGCAAGCCGACCCAGGCGTTGATCTTCGACGCCTGGTTCGATCCGTACGTCGGCGCCGTCATGCTGGTCCGGGTCATGAACGGCGTGCTCCACAAGCGCGAGCGGATCCGCTTCATGATCGGCGGCCACGAGCACGAGATCACCCGCCTCGACGTGATCGACCCGAAGCCGCGCAGCGTCGACGAGCTCGCGGCGGGCGAGGTGGGTCTCGTGATCGCCGGTGTGAAGACCCTGTCCGACGTCCAGATCGGCGACACGATCACGACCGCTTCGCACGGCGCGACCGAGCCCCTCGAAGGCTTCCAGGAAGTGAAGCCGATGGTCTTCTCGGGGCTCTACCCGGTCGACGCCGAGGACTACGAAGACCTGAAGGACGCCCTCTCGAAGCTCGAGCTGAACGACTCCTCGTTCACCTACGAGCCCGAGACGAGCGCCGCCCTGGGCTTCGGCTTCCGCTGCGGCTTCCTCGGCTTCCTCCACGCCGAGATCGTGCAGGAGCGCCTCGAGCGCGAGTACAACCTGAACCTGATCACGACGGCGCCGACCGTGCGGTACCGCGTCGTGCCCTACAGCGGCGACGAGTTCGAGATCGAGAGCCCCGCGGCGCTGCCGGATCCGACCGACATCAAGGAGATCCAGGAGCCGGTCGTGATGGCGACGATCCACGTCCCGACGGAGTACCTCGGCGCGGTGCTCGGCCTCTGCCAGGACCGTCGGGGAAGCCAGAAGGACATGGGCGTCCACGGCGCCCGCGTGCAGGTCCGCTACGAGCTCCCGCTCAACGAGATCGTCACGGACTTCCACGACCGCCTGAAGAGCGCGACCCGCGGCTACGGCTCCTTCGACTACGAGCTCGTCGGCTTCAAGGCGGCCGATCTCGTCAAGCTCGACGTGCTCGTCAACGGCGATCCGGTCGACGCGCTGTCGCTGATCGTCCACCGCGACAAGGCCTACAACCGCGGCTCCGAGCTCGCCGAGAAGCTGAAGGAATTCATCCCGCGCCAGCAGTTCCCGATCGCGATCCAGGCGGCGATCGGAGCCCGCGTGATCGCGCGGACGACGGTGAAGGCGGTCCGGAAGAACGTGCTCGCGAAGTGTTATGGCGGCGACATCACCCGCAAGCGCAAGCTCCTCGAGAAGCAGAAGGCGGGGAAGAAGCGCATGAAGATGGTGGGCTCGGTCGAGATTCCGCAGGAGGCGTTCCTCGCCGCGCTGCGATTGGGAGACGATTAGGCGTGGCCGGACCGGAGCACGACGAGCGCGACGAGACGGGCAACGCGGGGAATGCGGCCGGGGCGGAGGTCGGCTCGATCGCGGGCATCGTCGACCAGGTCGTGACCCTCGTGATCGCCGTCTCGATCGCCCTGGCGATCCGCCAGTTCGTGGTCGAGCCTTTTCGGATCCCGTCGGGCTCGATGCTCCCGACCCTCCTGATCGGCGACCACCTCTTCGTCAACAAGCTGGCCTACGGGCCGCGCATCCCGTTCACGGACGTCCGACTGCCGGGCTTCCGGGAGCCCCAGCGGGGCGACGTGGTCGTCTTCGAGGTCGCCCGGCCCGGCGGCGACCGGATCATGCCGGTCGATCTCGCGCCGGACGGGGCGCCGAGCGAGGCCTTCGTCAAGCGGCTCGTCGGCCTGCCGGGGGACAAGATCCTCTGGAAGAACGGCGAGCTCCACGTCAACGGCGAGCGCCTCGCGGTGCACCCGACCGGCGAGCCCTTCGTCGACGAGCGCGGGAAGCGATTCGGGATCCAGTCCGAGGATCTGGGCGACTGCCGTCATGCGATTCTCGAAGAGCCCGGCTACAGCGATCCGAGCCTCAACCGGGGCTCGATCGTCGTCGAGCCCGGCCGCTACTTCATGATGGGCGACAACCGGGACTTCTCGCGGGACAGCCGGGAGTGGGGGACGGTTCGGCTCGAGGAGCTGAAGGGGCCCGCGGCGATCCTGTACTGGTCCTGGGACGTGAACGACAACATGCTGTCCTTCTTCAATCCCGTGAACTGGTTCACGGCGGAGAAGCGCTGGGACCGGATCTTCCAGCGGGTCCGCTGCGAGCCCGCCGAGTGAGCGATGACCGGTCGGCGCGGGCGATCGAGCGCCGCCCGACGCGCCGTGCTGGCCGAATTCCGGACGCGCGTTAGATTCCCGCCCGACCCCAACGCCCTTTAAGCCCGACCCGTGAGTCGGAGAAGGGAAGAGGCCCCCCGTGTCGCAATCCGACGCACGCCCGCCGTCCGCTCCGATCCCGGGGCCGATCCTCGAACGCACGATCCTCGACGACGCCGCGATCCGCCGCGCCCTCATGCGCATCGCCCACGAGATCGTCGAACGCACCGAGCAGATCGATCGGCTCTACCTCGTCGCCATCCCGAACGGCGGAGTGCCCCTCGGCCGCATCCTCGTCGAGCACCTCGCGAGCCTGACGGGCCAGGCGGTGCCGCTCGGCATCCTCGATACGACCCTCTACCGCGACGACCTGTCGACGCGGAGCGCCCGGCCGCGGCTGCGCAAGACCGAGATGCCGTCCTCCGTCGACGACCGCGCGGTCGTGATCGTCGAAGACGTCGTCTCGACGGGGCGCACGATCCGCGCCGGCATGGACGCCCTGATGGATTTCGGACGGCCCTCGAACGTGCGCGTGATGGCGCTCGTCGACCGGGGCCACCGCGAGCTCCCGATCAAGATCGACTTCGTCGGCAAGAACATCCCGACCCAGCCCGAGGACAAGGTGATCTTCCAGAGCGAGCAGGAATCGGGTGGCAAGGGGCTCTTGATCGTGGTTCGGGAAGGGGGGACGCAATGATCGGTCGGGACATCCTCGGCATCGAGGACCTCTCGCGCGCCGAGATCGAGTTGATCCTCGAGACGGCCGAGCGGATGCAGGAGATCGGGACGCGGGAGGTCAAGAAGGTGCCGACCTTGCGGGGTCGCACGCTGATCAACCTCTTCTTCGAGCCGTCGACGCGGACCCAGACCTCCTTCGAGATCGCCGGCAAGCGGCTCGCCGCGGACGTGGTCAACTTCTCGGTCGGCAGCTCGTCGGTCACCAAGCGCGAGACGCTGCTCGATACGGCCAAGACCCTCGACGCGATGGACCCCGACTGCGTGATCGTGCGCCACAAGGTCGCGGGCGTGCCGCATCGGCTCGCCGCGGTGCTCGGTGCGCCGGTCATCAACGCCGGCGACGGGGCCCACGAGCATCCCTCCCAGGCGCTGCTCGATCTGCTGACCGTGAAGGAGCAGAAGGGCCGGATCGAGGGCCTGACCGTCACGATCATCGGCGACATCGCCCACAGCCGCGTCGCGCGCTCGAACATCTACGCCTTCTCGAAGCTCGGCGCCGAGGTCCGCGTCGCCGGCCCGCCGACGATGCTGCCCGCGGAGATCGAGTCCCTCGGCGTCAAGAGCTACACGAACCTGCGCGAGGCGATCGAGGGCGCGGACGTCGTCATGGCGCTGCGCATCCAGATGGAGCGCCTCGAGGGCGCCTGCTTCCCGTCGGTGCGCGAGTACGCGGCGACCTTCGGCCTCGACCGCAAGAAGCTCCGTCATGCGAAGGAAGACGCGATCGTGATGCACCCCGGGCCCGTCAACCGCGGCGTCGAGCTCTCGCACGAGCTCGCGGATCATCGCCCGAGCGTGATCCTCGACCAGGTCCGCAATGGCGTCGCGCTGCGCATGGCGCTGCTCTATCTGGTGGCGGGCCGCCGGCGCAAGGCCGGCGGCGTCGAGACGCGGGCCGCCTCCGCGACCGGAGAGGAATGACGATGAACCGCATCCTGATCCGCGGGGGCCGACTGCTCGATCCGAGCCAGGAGCGGGACGGCCAATTCGATTGCCTGATCGAGAACGGCCGGATCGCCGCCGTCGGCGCGAAGCTCCCGAGCGAGGGCGCCGAGATCGTCGAGGCGGCCGGCGCCTGGGTCGTCCCGGGCCTCGTCGATCTCCACGCCCATCTGCGCTCCCCCGGCCAGGAGTACAAGGAGGATCTCGCCAGCGGCGGGGCCGCCGCGGTGGCCGGCGGGTTCACGCAGGTCGCCTGCATGGCGAACACGGATCCGGTCAACGACGAGCCGTCCGTGACCATGTACATCCTCGACCGGGCCGAGAAGGAGTCGCTCGCGCGGATCCGGCCGATCGCCGCGGCGACGCGCCGGCTCGCGGGGCAGGTCATGACCGAGATGATCGCGCTGCGCCGCGCCGGGGCCGTCGCCTTCAGCGACGACGGTGCGACGATCATGGACGCGGGCGTGATGCGGCGCGTGCTCGAGTACTCGACGCTCGTCGATGCACCGGTCATCGTGCACGCCGAGGACTGCCATCTGCGCGGCCACGGCGTCGTCCACGAAGGCGCCGTCGCGACCCGCCTCGGTCTGCCCGGCAATCCGGCGGCGGCCGAGGAGATCATGGTCGCTCGCGACATCCGCCTCGCCGAGTGGACCGGGGCCCATCTCCACATCGCCCACGTCTCGACCGCCGGCGCCGTCGAGTCGATCCGCCGCGCCCGCGAGGCCGGCGTTCGCGTCACCGCCGAGGTCACGCCCCACCATCTGACCCTGACCGATGCCGCGACGATGGGCTTCGACACGAGCACCCGCGTCGCGCCGCCGCTGCGGAGCGCCGAGCACGTCGAAGCCCTCCGCCGGGGTATCGCGGAGGGCGTGATCGACGCGATCGCCACCGATCACGCACCCCACGCGACCTACGAGAAGGAGGTCGAGTTCACCGAGGCGCCGCCCGGCATGATCGGCCTCGAAACGGCGGTCGCCGTCTGTCTCGCGCTGGTGCGCGACGGCCTGCTCTCGCCCCTCGAGCTCGTGCGCCGCTTCTCGACGAACCCCGCGCGGATCCTCGGCCTCGAAGGCGGCAGCCTCGCGGTCGGAGCGCCGGCGGACGTCACCCTGATCGATCCCGAGCGGGTCTGGACCTACGACCCCGGCCGGGGGCATTCGAAGAGCCGAAACACGCCCTGGGTCGATGCCCGCTTCACGGGTCGCGTCGTCGCGACCTTCGTCGCCGGCCGACTCGCCTATGACCTGAACGGCGGAATCCACCACGAAAGCGGAGTGACGAACCGATGAGCCCCGATCGAAGCCGGCCGACCGTCGATGCCCTGCTCGGCAAGACCCCGCGACCCGGCGCCCTCGCGCTGGCGGACGGCACGATCTACCGCGGTCGGGCCTTCGGCGCCTGCGCCGTCCGATCGGGCGAGGTCGTCTTCAATACCAGCATCACCGGCTACCAGGAGATCGCGACCGACCCCTCCTACGCGGGTCAGATCGTCGCGATGACCTATACGCAGATCGGGAACGTCGGCGTGAATGCCGCCGACGACGAGTCGCGGCGGCCCTTCCTGTCGGGGTTCGTCGTGAAGGAGCTCTTCGAGGAGCCGTCGAACTATCGTGCCGAAGGCAGCTTCGACGCGAAGCTCGCCGCGGCGGGCGTACCGGGCCTGTCGGGGATCGATACGCGGGCGCTCGTGCGGCGGCTGCGGGACCACGGGGCGCAGGTCGGCGTCCTGTCCACGGATCCCGCCGTGCAGGACGAAGGCGAGCTCCTGCGGCTCGCGCGCCAGGCGCCGAGCCTCGAGGGCGTCGATTGGGTGGCACGCGTGACCTGTGAGGCGATCCATCGCTTCGACGAGGGCGCCTGGCCCGGGGTCGACGGCCAGCTTCCGCGGGCCGCGCGCCCGAAGCCGAGGCGCCACGTCGTCGCCTACGACTTCGGCATCAAGAAGAACATCCTGCGGCTGCTCGTCGAGCAGGGCTTCGACGTGACGGTCGTGCCGGCGACGACGCCGGCGAAGGAGGCCCTCGCGCTCGCGCCCGACGGCATCTTCCTCTCGAACGGGCCCGGCGATCCGGCGGCGGTCGCCGGCGTGCAGCCGATCGTGCGGGAGCTGGTCCAGACGAAGCCCGTCTTCGGCATCTGCCTCGGCCATCAGATCCTGGGCCTCGCCCTCGGCGGCACGACCCGCAAGCTCAAGTTCGGCCACCACGGCGGCAATCAGCCCGGCAAGGACCTCGCGACGGGCCGCGTCGCGATCTGCGCCGAGAACCACGGCTACGCCGTCGAGGCCGAGAGCCTGCACGCCGCCGGCGAGCCCGTCGAGATCACGCACGTCAACCTGAACGATCAGACCGTCGAGGGGCTCGCCCACGCGACGCGGCCGCTCTTCTCGGTGCAATATCATCCGGAGGCCTCTCCGGGCCCCCACGACGCCGGCTATTTCTTCGGCCGCTTCCGCGAGATGGTCGATCGCTGCGTCGCCGGCGAGCGTGTCTCCGGGGCCGCGATCTGCGGCCTCGCGCCGAAATCCCCCCTTGCCCCTTCCGGAGCGGAGTAGACCGTGCCGAGACGAAACGACATCCATACCATCCTGGTGATCGGCTCCGGGCCGATCGTGATCGGCCAGGCCTGCGAGTTCGACTACTCCGGGACGCAGGCCTGCAAGGCGCTGCGCGAAGAGGGCTACCGCGTCGTCCTCGTGAATTCGAATCCGGCGACCATCATGACGGATCCCGAGATGGCGGACCGGACCTACATCGAGCCGATGACGGTCGCTTCGGTCGAGCAGATCATCGCGGCGGAGCGGCCCGACGCGCTGCTGCCGACGATCGGCGGCCAGACCGCCTTGAACCTCGCGATCGCGCTGGCGGAGGCCGGCGTGCTCGAGAAGTACGGCGTCCAGCTGATCGGCGCGAACCTCGAGTCGATCCACAAGGCCGAGGATCGCCAGCTCTTCCGCGCGGCGATGGAGAAGATCGGCCTCGCGATGCCGGCTTCGGGCATCGCGACCTCGGTCGCCGAGGCGCGCGAGATCCTGAAGCGGACGAAGCTCCCGGCGATCATCCGGCCGAGCTTCACGATGGGCGGCTCGGGCGGCGGCATCTGCGAGCGGGACGAGGATTTCGACCGCATGGTGCAGTGGGCGCTCGACCAATCGCCCTCGACCCAGATCCTCGTGGAGCAGAGCGTCGTCGGCTGGAAGGAATACGAGCTCGAGGTCATGCGCGACCGGGCCGACAACGTCGTCATCATCTGCTCGATCGAGAACTTCGATCCCATGGGCGTCCATACCGGAGACTCGATCACCGTCGCCCCCGCCCAGACGCTGACCGATCGCGAGTACCAGGAGATGCGCGACGCCGCCATCGCGATCATGCGCGAGATCGGCGTCGACACCGGCGGGTCGAACGTGCAGTTCGGCGTGAATCCCGAGAACGGCGCGCTGATCGTGATCGAGATGAATCCGCGCGTGTCGCGCTCCTCGGCGCTGGCCTCGAAGGCGACGGGCTTCCCGATCGCGAAGATCGCCGCCAAGCTCGCCGTCGGCTACGCCCTCGACGAGATCAAGAACGACATCACCCGCGTGACGCCGGCCTCCTTCGAGCCGACGATCGACTACGTCGTGACGAAGATCCCGCGCTTCACCTTCGAGAAGTTCCCCGACACCGACTCCGAGCTGACGACCCAGATGAAGTCGGTCGGCGAGGTGATGGCGATCGGGCGGACCTTCAAGGAATCCTTCCAGAAGGCGATCCGCTCGCTCGAGATCGGGCATGCGGGCTTCGAGCCGCCCGACGTGCCCGAAGGCGCGGCCGGGCTCGCCGCGCTCTCCGAGCTGATCGATCGCCCGCGCGCCGGTCGCCCCTGGGCCCTCGCCGAGGCGTTCCGCCGCGGATCGACCGTCGAGGAGCTCTACCAGCGCACGAAGATCGACCGTTGGTTCCTGCGCAACATCGAGGAGATCGTCCAGGCCGAGGGGCGCCTCGCGGCCCTGCCGAAGGGCGAGCGCGCCGACTGGCTCCGGCCGGCCAAGCAGCTCGGCTTCTCCGATCGGCGGATCGGCGCGCTCTGGGGCGAGTCCGAGGCGGCGGTCCGGAGCCTGCGCCAGCAGCACGGCATCCATCCCGTCTACAAGCGCGTCGATACCTGCGCGGCCGAATTCCAGGCCAACACGCCCTATCTCTACTCGACCTACGAAGACGAGTGCGAGGCGGCTCCGACCGATCGCAAGAAGATCATCATCCTCGGCGGCGGCCCCAACCGGATCGGGCAGGGGATCGAGTTCGACTACTGCTGCGTCCACGCCGTCTTCGCGCTCCGCGACGCCGGCTTCGAGACGATCATGGTCAACTGCAATCCCGAGACGGTGTCGACCGACTACGACACGAGCGACCGGCTCTACTTCGAGCCCCTGACGCTGGAAGACGTGCTCGAGATCGTCGCGAAGGAGAAGCCCTGGGGCGTCGTCGTCCAGTTCGGCGGGCAGACGCCGCTCAAGCTCGCGGTCGCTCTCGAAGCCGCTGGCGTCCCGATCATCGGGACGCCGCCCGACGCCATCGATCGCGCCGAAGATCG
>JBIPOQ010000130.1:0-8639 GCA_044379055.1 Myxococcota bacterium | reverse complement strand
AGGGCCGGCGGCGCCCCAGGCGCGTCTCGGTGCGATCGGACCAGTTGCCGATCAGCGGATCGCCGATCGCGTTGATCACCTTCGCGATCAGGAAGACCGTGCCGACGGCCGCGGGCGAGACGGCGAGGGTCTCCGTCGCATATTTCAGGTACATGACCATGAAGAGCAGGAAGCTGAAGCTCGTCGGCGCTGCCGACAGGCTGTAGCCGAGCAGCGTTCCGAGCGTCGGGGCCTGATCCGATTGCGACGATGCCATGACTACTCCGCCCCGTGCCTCCGAATGCGATCCTGCTCGCGCCGGCGAGCCGTCTCTCGCGGGTCAGGGCATTCGCGGAGACCAGCATAGACGTTTTCGATCACGCTACGCTGCCCGAAGTCGCCGCGTCCCCGACGCGAACGGAGGATTTCCATGCGATCGATCGCGTTCGTTCCCGCCCGACTCGCCCTCTTCCTGACCCTCGCCCTCGTCGGGGCCGGATCCCCGGCCGTCGCTCCCCGGACTGCCCGGGCCGTCGAGGTCGAGTCGGACGTCCCCGTCCGCGTCGACGACCTCCAGCGTCTCTCTGTTCGCTCCGTGCCGATTACGCCCTCGATCTTCAAGATCGAAGGCGAAGGCGCGATCTTCCTCGTCAACACGAGCGAGGGCTCGGTCCTGATCGACCTCGGCTACGACTCGCCCCAGGCCCTCGAGCAGAAGAAGCTGATCCAGAAGCTCGCGACCGGTCCGATCCGCAAGATCGTGCTGACCCATTCCCACATCGACCACGTCGGCGGCGTCGAATACTGGCAGGAGGAGATCGCGGGCGAGACCGAGACGATCGGCCATCATCGCTACGGCTACATGGCCCGCCACCAGAGCGAGCCGATGGCCTTCTTCAAGCGCCGCTACCACGTCCTCTATCCGACCCGGGTCGATCTCGAGGACATGACCGTTCCCCTCGGCTGGCGGATCCGCCCCGAGCGCGAGGTGTATCCCGGAAGCAATTACGAGTTCGAGCTCGGCGGCACGAAGTTCGTCGTCATCGCCCCCGAGAATACCGGCGAGGGCGAGGACGGCGTCCTCCTCTGGCTCCCGAAGGAGCGCGTCCTCTTCACCGGCGATCTCTTCGGCACCCTCTACCCGATGTTCCCGAACCTCTACACCGTCCGCGGCGAGAAGTACCGCGATCCCCTCGACTACATCGACGCGCTCGATCTCGTCCTCGCGCTGAAGCCGAAGGTCATCGGCCACAGCCATTTCCGGGTCATCGAAGGCGAGGAGTACATCCAGGCGTCGGTGAAGCAGATGCGCGATGCGGTCCAGTACGTCTGGGACGAGACGATCGCGGGCATGAACGCGGGCAAGACCTACTGGGAGCTGATGCGGGACGTCCAGCTTCCGAAAGAGCTCGCGCTCTCGCAGGGCCACGGCCGCGTCTCCTGGTCGGTGCGCGGGATGTGGGAGATCGTGACGGGCTGGTATGCGTACGAGACGGTCGCGGATCTGTACCACGTCCCGCCCTCGGCGGTGAACGGGGACCTCGTCGAGCTGGCGGGAGGCGCCGACGCGATCGCGCAGCGCGCGCGGCGTTATCTGAAGCAGGACAAGCCCCTCGAGGCCCTGCGGCTCGTCGACGTCGCGAAGGGGCGGGAGACGAAGGCCGTCCTCGAGGTCCGGATCGCGGCGGTCGAGAAGATCCTCGCCGGCGCGAAGAGCGGGCTCGGGAACTACAGCGAGATCGGGCTGCTCGAGGCGGATCTGCGGGGGGCGAAGGAGCGGCTCGCGGCGCGGTGAGCCGCTTCCTCCGACGCTAGGCCCCGCGCCGCATCCCGTCCTCGTGCATCCCCCCGCGCCCCGCGATCACGGGCAGGTCGAGCGCCGACAGGATGCCCGGCTTCGCCGCGCAGACCGCCGGGATCGCATTGAAGACGCGCATGCCCGTCGCGAGGCAGCCGCCGCCGTTGCCGTCGCCCGTGTCTGCGTCGGAGAAGACCGTCTCCTGCACGACGTTCGGGCGTCCGACGATCTCGACGCGATTCGAATGGACCTCGTCGAGCTTCGGGCGCGGCCAGTCGGGGGCGGCGTCGGGGTACAGGCGGTGGACGTGGTCGATGATGATGCGCGGACGGCCGGCAACGATGCCCTGGAGCTCGATGCGATGGGCGGCGCATTCTCCGGGAAGGACGCGGCCGTGCTCGAAGTCGACCGTGCGCGTGCCGGTCCAGCGCGAGTAGTTCTCGACCGTGCGCTCGACCTTCACGCCGAGGGCCTGCGCGATCATGTAGAGCGGCCCGCCCCAGATCCCCGTCATCATGCCGGGATTCGCGTCGAGGGGCGGCGTCTCCTCCATCTTCGAGTAGAGCCCCATGAAGCGCAGGCTCGCCTGGTCGGGGTAGCTCCCGCCGTCGATGAACTCCGTCGTCCGCACGCTCTCGACCTGGCCGCAGAGGCCGAGCAGCGTCATCGGGAACAGGTCGTTGCCGAAGCCCGGATCGATGCCGTTGCTGAGGAAGCTCGTCCCCCCGGCCTCGCAGGCCTTCGTGATCCGCTCCTTCATCGGCGCGGGGACCATGGGCGGGTAGTGGAAGATGCCCATGCTCGTGTCGACGACGTTCTTGCCCGCGCGCAGCGACGCCTCGATGTTCGCGAGGTTCGTCTCGGCGTGCATCGCGTTCGGGCCGAAGTAGGCGACGGCGTCCGCAGGGCCCGCGAGCAGCGACTTCGCGTCGCGGGTCGCGCGGATGCCGGTCTTCGGGCCGCCGATCAGGTCGCCGACGTCGAGACCCTCCTTGGCGGGGTCATGGACGACGACCCCCGCGAGCTCGAACTCCGAATGGCCGAGCAGGCTCTTCAGCACCGCCTTCCCGACGAATCCCGTTCCCCAGACGATCACGCGATGCATCGGTGGCCCTCCGCTCGCCGGTTCAGGCGAGCCCCGAGAAGTCGAGCTGTCCCGTCGTCATGAAGGCGTTGAAGCCGAGGTCGACGTTCAGGTTGACGCCGTTGACGTAGCGCGAGGCGTCGGAGCCGAGGAACGCGAGCGCCATCGCGATGTCCCGCGGCGAGGCGATCGTTCCGCCGATCTGCGAGATCGTCCAGTTCATCGTCTTCTCGGTCATCGTCTTGTTGAAGTCGGGGAGCAGCGGCGTATTGATCGGCGCCGGGCAGACGCTGTTGGTCCGGACCTTGCGCGCGAGGGTCTGCTTCGCGCTCTTCATCGTGTAGACCTGGACGCACTCCTTCGAGAACGCGTACCCGTCGCCCACGAGCTGGGCATGCTCGCGGCACCAGCCGAAGAGCTCCTCGCGGCTCTCGAGCGAGATGCACTCGAGGACCTCCTGGAGATGCGCGGGCCACTGTCCGCCGGCGATCGACGCGGTGTTCGCGATCGCGCCGCCCTCGCGGATCTTCGGCAGCAGGAGCTCGGAGAGCTGGCGGAGCCCCAGCCAGTTGACGCCCATCACGTCCTCGACGGGATGCGTCGCCGCGATGCCGGCGTTGTTGAAGAGAACGTCGATCGGGCCCTTGATCTTCTCGGCGGCCGCGGCGACGGAGGAGGCCTTCCCCATATTGGTTTCGATGTAGCTCGAGATCGGGCCATCGGGCCTGCGGATGTCGAGGGCGATGACCTCGGGGCGGCCGAGCTCGGCAAGGACGTCGAGCAGCGCCGCGCCGACGCCGGAGAAGGCGCCCGTGATCACGACGCGCTTGTTCGAGTAGTCGAAGGGATGGGACATGGGGGGCTCCAGGGCTTTGGGTTGCAGCGGCGGGGTACGAGCCCGCGATGGCGGCCAAGATTAGACCGTCGCCCTCGTCTGCGCTGGCCGTCCTCCCGGCCGGTTCAGGCCGGTCGGACCGGCCATCCGGGCGGGTCGATCGGGGCCGTCGTCTCCTTCAGTCGAGGCGTGCCACGGTCCGCCCGATCGTCTGGCGATCGCGCATGCGCGTCAGGGCCGCGGGGATCTCCTCGAAGGGCACGACCTGACCGATGACGGGGCGAACCTTTCCCGCCTGCACGAGCTCGACGACCTGGCGCGTGATCTCGACGCCGAGGTCCCGGGAGCAGAAGTTCCAGCCCATCGCCTTCTTCATCATGGCCGCCACCGGCGCCTCGGCGTAGGCGAGCAGCGCGCCGCAGAGCTTCATGTTCCCCGCGATGACCCGCCGCGGCACGATCAGCTTCTCGTCCGCGAACTTCTTGTCCGAGGCGAAGCCCATCATGACGTAGCGCCCGTTGTAGGCGAGCGCCTTCATCGACTTCTCCATCACGCCCTCGCCGACGTTGTCGAAGACGACCTCGACGCCGCGCCCCTGGGTCTCGTTCAGGATGATCTCGGCGAAGTCTTCCTTCTCGTAGTTGATCGCGACGTCCGCGCCGAGCTCGCGGCAGAGCGCGAGCTTCGCCTCGCTGCCGGCGGTCGCGAAGACCCGCGCGCCCCGGTGCTTCGCGATCTGCAAAGCGGCGGATCCGGATCCGCCGGCGGCGGCATGGATCAGCACGCTCTCGCCGGCGCGCAGGTCCGCGCGGTCGACGATGCCGAGCCAGGCGAGGTGGTACGGGAAGTAGAGGGCGGCCGCGTCCGGGAAGGGGATCGACGCGGGCATGTCGAACGCGGAGACCGTCGGGCAGATCGCGTACTCGGCGAAGCCGCCGGTCGCCTGCTTCGGCATGGCGACGACGCGCTTGCCGAGCCAGCTCTCGGTCCCGGCGCCGCAGCCGACGACGACGCCCATCGTCTCCATTCCCGGCGTCACGGGCAGCTCGGGCCGCACCATCATGTTCTTCCCGTTGACCCGCTCCATGTCGTTCAGGTTGAGCGGGATGCCCTCCGCGCGGACGAGCAGCTCGCCGGCGCCGGGCACGGGCAGGGGGATCCGCTCGAGCTTCATCGCCGTCGTCGGCTCGGGCCCGTACTCGTGGACACGGAAGGCGCGCATCGTCTCGGGGAGCTTCGGAGCGGCGGACGTCGGCTGGGTCATCGGGGGTCCTCTCTCTCGTTTCGGATTTCAGCCGCGCTCGGGCTCGAGGCCGAAGCGCTGCATGTAGGGACGGAAGGATTCGCGCACGGCGTCGGGATCGACGCCGAACTCGGCGGGCGAATAGCGGTGGATGCCGTGCTTGTCCTTCGGATTGTCGGCGATGAAGGCCTTCATCCGGCGGGCCGCTTCGTCGGTCAGCGGGAGGCCGAAGGCGCGGTAGATCTTCTCGACCGTCGCGAACTGGTCCGAGACGAAGTCCTGGAAGTACATGTCGTAGAACTGCGCCTTCGCGGCGACCGGACGCGAGCGGACCTCGGTCGCGTGCTCGACGACGCGCCGGATGCGCGCGGTCCAGTCGCGGGCGATCTCCTTCGGGTCGATCGTCTGGCTCCCGAGCGAGCGGACGAGCGCCGTCAGGCTCGCGTAGGAGGTCATCGTCTTCACCGGATCGCGGTGGGTCACGACGATTCGCGCATCGGGATAGCGGGCGAGCAGGTGCTCGAGCCCCCACATGTGGGCCCCCGTCTTGAGGACCCAGCGGTCGCGCTTCACGCGCCACTGCAGGTGCTGGAGCTGCTGCTCGTGGAAGGCGTAGACGGGGCCGAAGTCGGCTGCCTCGTCGACCCAGTCCTGATAGCTGTTCACGCGGAACTGGTTGTGGAACAGGGCCGAGACCATCGAGTCGGCCATGATCGTCACGCATTCCTGCGAGAGCCGGGCGCCCATCGGATGCATCGCCTTGAAGGCCGGGATCTGCGCATCGACGCCGGGGAAGGTCGCGTCGCAGGCGGCAATGCGCGGGTCGGTCTCGAAGGTCGCGGGCTCGGGCGGCGGCGAGGGGAACATGACCTCCCAGGTCAGCGGGGCGCGGCTGTCGGGGTCCTGGGCGAGGATGTCGTGGAGGATCGTCGAGCCGGTGCGCGGCATGCCGAGGACGACGATCGGGGCGACGATCTTCTCCTGCGCGATCTCGGGATGGAGCTTCCGATCGCCGAGGTAGTCGAGGCGATTCTTCGCCGAGTTCAGGATCCGCTCGCGGGCGATCATGCGTCCGACGGGCGTCAGGAACGCGTCTCGCTCGAGCGAGTCGACGAGGCGCTCGAGCCCCTGCATGAACTGCGGCTCGCCGAAGTCGCTCCGGCCGCCGGCGCGGCGGCTCGCCTCGGCGAGGAGGTCGTCGATCTCGAGACTCGGAAGTTGCTGGGCCATGCGGGCTGCTCCCCGGGCAGACGCGGGGCGCTCGCCCGGTGCCCTCGATGCTGACGATTCGTTCGCCGGCGCGCTACCGGCGCGGCGGCCGACGGCGGGCGGAAGTCGAAGGGCCTGCGCGCGCCGCACCGTTCGCTCCGCCGGCGAGGACCGCGCGCAATCCGTCGATCATGCGCTCGACGGTGTACGCGAAGAGGTCGTCCTCCTCGAGCCGATCGAGATAGGGGATCAGGGCGACGAGCTCCGACCGGGTCCCTTCCGAGACCGAACCGAGCGCCCCCGCGATGCCCGCCGATTCGTCGGCCGCGCCCCGCAGATGGCTCGGCCGGCCGGCTTCGAGCAGCACCGCGCCGAGGATCGTCTGCGGGATCCAGCGCACGGCGCGGGCGTGCTCGGTGCCTTCGAAGCCCGCGCGGCGCAGGACGGCGGAGAAGGTCGCTGCGCACTCGAGAAACGCGGGATGCAGCCGGCCGGGCCGGGAGAGCTCGCGCACGAGGGGCGCGTACGGGAGCATCGCGTCGCGCAGCGCATGGCAGCCGATCCGGATCGCCTCGTCCCAGGGGCCCTCGCTCTCGCGCAGCCGCCAGTCGCGCAGGGCATGACGGAACGCGCCGTCGATCAGGTCGCCGCGGCTGCGCACGTGCGTATAGAGGGACATCGGCCGGGTCCCGAGCTCCGCGGCGACCCGCTCCATCGTCAGCGCGCGCTCGGGCTCGCGGCGGACGAGGTCGAGGGCGGCGACCAGGATGTCGTCGCGCTGCAGGGTTCCGCGCGCGACGCGGGCCCGCCGGCGGCGACCGCCACGGGGGACGCGCGACGACGGCACGGACGGCGGCGACGTCTGCGGCGTACGCGGGGCGCGCTGCGGACGGCCCGTCCCGGGCGCTCGTCGTTTCGTCGGAGGCATGCCGACGGGTTTACCGTACGACATACGGTTTCGTCAACCGGTAGTCGGCGGCGGCGGTCGCAACGGCTCGCTCACTGTGGCTCGGACGGTGCGGATCAGACGTTGCGACTCGAACGCTGCGACTCAGACGTTGCGGTAGACGCCGCCGTTGACGGAGAGGATCTGCCCCGTGACCCAGCACGCCTCGTCCGAGGCGAAATAGACGACGGCCGGACCGACGTCCTTCGGCACGCCGTGGCGCCCGAGCGGCGTTCCCTTCGGCGGCCCGAGGTCCCAGTCGCCGGGGATCATGCCGAGGGAGACGGTGTTCACGGTGATCTGATCCGGACCGACCTCGCAGGCGAGCGAGCGCTGGAAGCCCATCGCCGCGGCCTTCCCGCCGCTGTAGATCGACATCCCCATCGCGAGGCCCTGGCGGCCGGCGTCGGAGGCGATCGTGATGATCCGGCCGCGGCGTCGCGCGCGCATGCCGGGCAGGACGGCGTGGATCCCGTTCAGGACGGCGTAGAAATTGATGTCGACGTATTTCTTCCAGTCGCGGGGATCCATGTCGGCGAAGGCCGTCGGGATCGCCCGGGTCGCCCCGCTGTTGCCGGCGTTCGAGACGAGGATGTCGACCGGCCCGAGGCCCGCCTCGACCTCGCCGACGAGGGCCTTCATCGCGTCGAGGTCCGTCACGTCCCCCGGCGCCGCGAGCGCGCGTCCGCCGGTCTTCACGATCGCCTCGGCGACCTCGCGCGCCCGGTCCGCGACGATGTCGTTGATCGCGACCGCGGCGCCCTGCTTCGCGAGCGCCTCGGCGATGGCGCGCCCGACATGCTGCCCCGCTCCCGTCACGAGTGCGACGCGTCCCGTCAGATCGAACATGGGAACCTCCTCGAGCAAGCCGGAAGGATCGATCGCGCGCAGGGGCCCGCTCGCCTAACCCTGGAGCGTGCGCACCTGCGGCCAGACCTCGCGCTCGAAGAGCCGGAGCCCCTCCCACGCGAGCTTCGGATCGAGCCCGCCGAGCAGCGGGGTCAGGATGAAGGTCCGGTCGCGGCCGAGCTTCCGGATCATCTCGACCGCCTCGGCCGGGCGCAGGCAGAGGTAGCTGCCGCTGCGACGCAGGTCGTTCGGATCGACGCCCTTCGCGAACGGCCCCGCCGGTCGGCCGTAGGCCTCGGTCGTCCACTTCGAGTAGGACTCGACGACGTGCTTCGCGTGGGGCGCGATCTTCGCCCAGTCGCCGTCGGGATCGTTCGTGACGTGGGTGTAGATGGGGCCCAGCTTCTTGAAGGTCGGGCCCGGATCGGGCTTGCCGAGCTCGAGGCAGGTCTTGCGGTAGATCTCCCAGTTCTCACCGCCCGGCGGGTAATAGCCATCGGCGATCTTCGCCGCGCGGCGGGCGACCGCGGGATGCGATCCGCCGAGCAGCAGCTTCGGCGGCGGACTCGGAATCGGCCGCACCGTCACCGTCCGCCCCTCGTACTCGAAGGTCTCGCCCGTCCACGCGCGGCGCAGGACGTCGATCACGTTCATGTAGAGCTCTTTTCGATCCTCGCGCCGCTTGCCGAACATCTG
>JBIPOQ010000513.1:0-3056 GCA_044379055.1 Myxococcota bacterium | reverse complement strand
CCGATCACGATCTCGAGCCGCCCGTCGCAGATGTACTGGAGCACCGCGAGATCCTCGGCGAGCTTCACGGGCTCGTAGAGCGGCGCGAGCAGGACGTTCGGCCGGATCTTGATCCGCTTCGTGCGCGCACCGATCGCGCCGGCCATCGGGACCGGCGAGGGGAGGTAGCCGTCGTCGGAGGCGTGGTGCTCCCCGAGCCCGACGACGTCGAAGCCGATCTCGTCGGCCCAGGCGCACATGTCGAGGGTCGCCGCGTAGATCTCGCGGGTCGGTGTCCCGAAGGCGGGCGCGCGCATGTCGAAGGCGACGACGAATTCCACGGGCGAGGCTCCTTGCTGGCGATCGGATCGCTCGACGGTAGCCCGTTCGCGGCGCCCCGCGGCGCCCCGATCAGGACGTCGCCGCGATCCAGTCCGCGATGATGCGCGCCGCCTCCGGCCCGTTGTCCTCCTGCCAGAAATGCCCGGCGCGGGCCTGGATCTGGTGCGGCTGGCCGCGGGCGCCGGGGACGCGTTCGGCGAAGATCTCCGCCCAGCCGCGGGTCGGCGGATCCGAGTCGGAGAAGAGCGTCAGGAAGGGGCGATCGAAGCGCGCGAGCGCGCGCCAGGTCTCGAGGTTGAGCTGGCAGCCGACGTCCGAGCGCGTCACTGGGATCAGCACGGAGAACTGCCGCATGCCCGCCTTGTGCCATTCGGAGGGGAAGGGCGCGTCGTAGGCCGCGAGCACCTCGGGCGGGACGCCGCGGACGGTCGACCCCGCGACCGAGGGACTCGCGTCGAAGTCGACGAGGCGATGCGTCGTGTGCATCCAGTCGAGCAGCATCGCGTTCACCGTCGAGTCCGTCTCGCCGCTCGCATGCGCCGCCCAGGCGACGCGGCCGGCGAGCTCGGGCTCGGCCGTATGCAGCATCGTGTTGGCGGCGACGACGCGGGCGAAGCGATCCGGCTCCCGGGCGAGCACGCCCATCCCGATCGGGCCGCCCCAGTCCTGGCCGATCAGCGTGATGTCGCGCAGGTCGAGGGCGACGACGAGCTGGCGGAGCCATTCGACGTGGTTCGCGAACGAATACTGCGAGGCTTTCGTGAGCTTGTCGGACCGGCCGAAGCCGACGAGATCGACGGCGATCGCGCGCAGCCCCGCGGCGGCGAAGACCGGGATCATCTTGCGGTAGAGGTAGGACCAGGTCGGCTCGCCGTGGACCATCAGGACGACGGGGGCCGACTCCCGTGCGGACTTGCCCGCCGGGCCGCGATGGCTGGCTCGGCTGCCGGCGGGCCCTTCGTCGACGTAGTGCATGCGGAGCTTCGTCTTCGCGTAGGGGTTCGCGACCTCGACGTAATGCGGCGCGAAGGGGTAGCCGGGCAGATTCCGGAAGCGCGAGTCGGCCGTGCGCACGACGGGCGGCGGAGCGGGCGGGCTCGTTGGTACGGCGGCGGACTTGCGGCGTGCGGGGGTCGACCGGACGCTCTTCTTGGCCTTGGCCTTGGCCTTGGCCTTGGCCTTGGCCTTGGCCTTGGCCTTCGCCTTCGGGCTCGTCGAATTCGGCTTGCCGCGTCCGGTCGCCCGCGCGCGCGTCGAACGCCCCGTCTTGCTCGCCTTCGCCGTCATGCGCGACCTCGTCGTGTCGAGGCTGCGGGGACTTTCATCAGCTTCGCCGCCTCGGCGCCGCGGGCGACCGGGCGGCCGACCTCGGCGCAGAGCTTCGCGGCGCGCTCGACGAGCTCGACGTTCGTCGGCGTGCCCGGCCCCGCGTAGTCCTCGAGGCCGATGCGCAGATGGCCGCCCCGCTCGAGCGCGAGGCCGGCGACGTCGCTCTCGAGCAGGTCGCCGCCCGGGATCGCGATGGACCAGGGAAGGTCGCAGTCGCCCAGCATCTCGAGATAGGCGACGAGGGCGGCCTCGGTCGCGGGGATCCCGAAGCTCGAGTAGGCCGAGCCGAAGAAGATCTTGACGAGGCCGCCGTGGCGGACGCGGCCCGCGCGGATGTAGGCGGCGGCGCTGCGCATGAAGCTGCCGTCGAAGATCGAGAAATTGATCGGCACCGCGAGGGCGTCGCAGGTATCGATCATGTACCGCACGTCGGCGTTCGAGTTCTGGTAGATCAGGTCGTGGGTCGAGGGCTGGCCGTCGGCGTCGAAGGTCCCGATGTTGACCGAGCCCGGATCGACGATGCCCATCGTGAGGCAGCCGGCCCGGGCGATGGCCGGGAGATGGCCATAGCGCTGCGCGATGGTGGTATGCGGTCCGCCGCCGGTCATGGTCGGATAGAGGAAGGCGTCGGGATGCTTCTCGAGCACCGGCCGCCAGGCTTCGATGTAGGGCTCGGGGGAATGGGCGGCCGTCACGCCGTCGAAGATCGGGTCGTCGGTGTGGTTGTGGACCAGGGTCGCGCCGGCTTCGAGGCAGGCGAGGGCGTCGGCGGCGATCTCGGCGGGGGTACGCGGGACGTTCGGATTGCGGGCCTTGGTCGTGGTGCCGTTGATGGCGGCTTCGAGGAGGACGGGGGTCGGCATGGGGGCTCCGATCGGGGTTCAGTCGGTCCTTGAATAGCAGCGGCCCTTCGTTTCGCCGCCGACGATCACGCAGACACACCGTCCGCAGGTCGAGTCGCTGAGGCATGCATGCGAGGGACACCAGGCACAGCCGGCGGGCCGTACGAACGCGATGAAAACGGCGATGGCAGTCGCGAGCAATAGGACGAGGTAGAAAAACGTTCCTCGAGCTGCATAGGGCGACAACGATCTCGACCTAGTGTCGAACGAAAGTTGTAGGTCCATCAGATTGATCCACAGTGGGGCAATGGTGGGCTTCCTCGAGCAGTCCAACTCACTCGATCTGCGAAGAGCGGAAGTTCGACAGATCGATAGATGTCACGGACTGACCCACTCTCCAGTGGTTTGATTGAATAGAGAATCGAGTCGTGAATGCGACCAGCCGCTTCGGCTCAGCTCCAGAGCTTGGTTTAACCATCCCGCGTTGTAGTCGTCATTTTGAAATACCTCTCGTCGACAGATGCCGTTCAATGCATCAGCCTGCCCAAGGTCCCGCCACGCGCG
>JBIPOQ010000059.1:0-11850 GCA_044379055.1 Myxococcota bacterium | reverse complement strand
CCTTTGCGCTGGAAGCGCCAGGTGGTTGGATTCGTTCGGGAATCACACTCGTGGTTGGGGCAGAAGGGCGGCCGGCGGAGAAAGGCGAGGTTCGGCATGAACTCCGACTACGCAGGGATCGTGCCGGGTGCATTCTTCGGTCCACGTCTCAGGGCATGGATGCTCTTCTCGCCCGCGCTGGCGGGGCGGCCAGAATGCGAAGGACTCGCGATTCAGGCCGCGAGGAGCCTCGCGTCGGGACTTCGGGGGCGGGCTCGATCTCAGCGCGGCGTCGGCTCGAGCACGATTTCGACCAGTACCCCGAACCACTTCGGCGCCGTGGGCCGGAGCCCGTCGAATACGCGATCGCGGCGCGCCGGGTCCTCTTCGATCGCGCGCGCATGACCCGTCCATCGCTGCCCGCGCAACGAGACCTCCACGGGGGCGCCCGCGCCGCGGAGCTCGCGCCACCAGAAGAAATCCGAGGCCACGTAGACGGTCGATCGATCCGTCTCGCCGGGATCGATCCAGTAGTTGACGGGGATCGCCTTGCCCGAGGGCAGCGAGAGCACGAGCACGCGCCCCGCGCGCTCGCCCTGAGGTGCGGCCGCGAGCTCCGCCTCGACCCGCGGATTCTGGACGAGCCGCGTGTGCAGGACGAAGAGTGTGATCATCGCGGTGATCCCAGCAATCGCGAAGAGGAGGATCCTCATCGGTATCGACCTCCCGGAAGGGCAGAGGCGGGGCTCATTCCCGAGCTCTACGGATTTTCTGCGTAGAGTCTCGCCAGCGACCGAGGCCGCCTGCCGTGCTGGCGCCGGCAAGACCTAACGCAGCTGACTCGTATCGACGTCGAACAGCTGCAGGTCGTTCTGCTCCTGCCCCACTCCCGCGGCGCGGCCGATCGGGCCGTACTCGAAGACGATGCTCGTGCGAAAGGGGCCGTTCTTCGCGGTCGGCGGCGGGCCCGCGTGCAGGCCGTCGCCGTAGTGGAGCGAGAAGTCGCCGGGGCCGGCCTCGATGCCGACGCCGAGCTCGCGGTCGTCGGGGATGCCCGAGACGCCCGCCGTCCGCCAGGATCCCGGCATGAAGCGCAGCTCGCCGGTCTCGCGGTTCGCAGGGCGCAGGAAGAGGCTGCCGTTCATCAGGGGGCACATCGTGGCGTGCAGGCCGAGGCCGCAGTCGCGGTGCCAGGGATTGTCGGTCTTGCCGTCGGGGCGCATGCCGGATTGCTTGAAGAGGACGTGGATGATGTCCGTGTCGGTCGCCTCGAGGGCGAAGTCGGAGAGGGCGACGATCCGCAGCAGGCGCGGATCGCGCAGCAGCGCACGGATGCGCGGATGCGTGCCGCCGTTCAGCACGCGCGTGAGCAGCGTGCGCCCGTCCTCGTGCTGCCCCCACCAGGACAGCGGATCGTTCTGCCGCGCGGTGGCCCGCAGACTGTCCGTGGCCTCGAGGAGCTCCTCGATCTCGTTCTGCGGGATCACCTGGCGGACGAGGATGTAGCCGGTCGTGCGCAGGAAGTCGGCCATCACGGCGGGATCGTCGTCGGGCAGGAAGGTTCGCGTCGGATCGATCTCCCGGCCGCCCTGGCCGACGAGAGGGGCCGCCGGATCGTAGGGCGGGAGCCCTTCGTAGAGGACGCGCAGGGCCGCCTCCCAGCGGAAGAAATCGCCGGGGTCACCGGCGACGACCTTGCCCTTGCCGAAGAGCACGATGCCGAAGGGCGTCTCCATCGCGCCGTGCAGCCCCTGCCAGAGCGCTTCGTCGAGCTCCACGACGGTCTTCGCTTCCGCGTCGCCGCGGAGGAGCGTCAGGCCCCGCGACTCGGGGACGTAGGTCCAGGCCCGACCGTCGGAGAGCCGCAGCGCGAGCGGCGGGAGCCCGGCGGCGCTCTTCGCGGCGAGCGATGCCTGCTCGCCGGCGAGGAGGACCGGGAGGGTTTCGCGGTGGTAATGGTCGAAGCTTTCCTGGGTCGGCACGTCGACGCTCCTTCCTGCGGGCGTGGTCGACGGGCGAGCCCGCTGGAGGCTCAGCCCTCGTCGCGGAGATAGGTGTAGTCGGCGAGACCCTGGTCGTAGCGGCGGCGGAGCAGCGCCGACTCTTCGAGGCTGATGCGCCCTTCGCTCATCGCCTTCTCGATCGTGCGCCGCACGCGCTCCGAGAGGGTTCCCCGGTCGTACTGGACGTACGCGAGGACCTCGGAGACCGCGTCGCCTTCGACGAGATGCTTGACGGCATAGCCGCGTTCGCCGTCGAGACGGACGTGGACCGCGTCGGTGTCGCCGAAGAGGTTGTGGAGATCGCCGAGGATCTCCTGGTAGGCGCCGATCAGGAAGACGCCGAGCAGGTAGGAGTCGCCGTTCCAGGGATGCAGGCGGAGCGTACCGGCCTCGGCGCCCTCGGAGATGAAATGGTCGAGGCGGCCGTCGGAGTCGCAGGTCAGGTCGACGATGACGCCGCGGCGCGTCGGCTCCTCGCCGAGCCGATGGATCGGCATGACCGGGAAGACCTGGCTCACGGCCCAGGCGTCGGGCATCGACTGGAACAGCGAGAAGTTCCCGAAGTAGGTATCCGTCAGGAGCTTGCGCAGGTCCTCGAACTCCTCGGGGGCCTCGCCCATCTGCTCGAGGATCGCGCCGATCTTGACGCAGCCGAGATGGAAGAGTCGCTCGCTCTTGGCCCGGCCCCGCAGATCGAGGTAGCCGAGGGAAAAGAGCGAAGCCGCCTCGTCCCGGCCGTGGGTCAAGTCGTGGTAGGACTCGGAGAGGTTGTCGGGGGCGATGGTCTCGACGGTTTCCTGGAGCGCGTGCAGCACGACGTGGTCGTCGTCGTCGCAGGGATCGATCTTGGCCGGCGAGGGGTCGCGGTTCACGCCGATCACGTCGAAGATCAGCATCGAGTGGTGGGCGACCATCGCGCGGCCGGACTCCGTGATGATGTCCGGCGGCGGGATCTCGGCTTCGAGGCAGGCCTGCTGCGCCGCGTAGATCACGTCGTTCGCGTATTCCTGGGTCGTGTAGTTCATCGACGACGGGTCGTCGGTCCCGGCGCCGACGTAGTCGACGCCGAGGCCGCCGCCGACGTCGAGCAGGTGGATGTTCGTCGCGCCGAGGCGGTGGAGGCCGACGTAGATGCGCATCGCCTCGCGGAGCGCGTCCTTGTGGGCGCGGATGGCGGTGATCTGGGAGCCGATGTGGAAATGGAGCAGCTCGACGCAGTCGAGCATGTCGACTCCGCGCAGGCGCTCGATTGCCCGGACCAGCTCGTCGGACGAGAGGCCGAACTTCGAGTGGTCGCCCGAGGACTCGACCCAACGGCCGGCGCCGACGGTCGAGAGCCGCGAGCGCAGTCCGATATGCGGTCGGATCCCGAGGTCCGAGGCGCTCTTGATGATGAGCTCGATCTCGTGGTAGCGATCGACGACGATGACGGGCGTGCGTCCGAGCCGTTGCGCCAGCAGCGCCGTCTCGATGTAGGCGCGGTCCTTGTAGCCGTTGCAGATCAGCAGCGCGTCGGGCGTGTCGAGCAGCGCCAGGGCGATCAGCAGCTCGGGCTTGCTGCCCGCCTCGAGGCCGACGCCGAAGGGCGCGCCGAACTCGACGATCTCCTCGACGACGTGGGCCTGCTGGTTGACCTTGATCGGGAAGACGCCGCGCCAACGGCCGCCGTACTCGTGCTCGGCGATGGCGTTCGAGAAGCAGCCCGCCAGCCCCTCGATCCGCCGGGCGAGGATGTCCGAGAAGCGGATCAGCATCGGGCGCCGCAGGCCGCGCCGCTCGAGCTCGCCGACGAGCTTCGGCAGGTCGATGCACTCGCCGTTCAGGTCGCCCCGCGGATGGATGCAGACGTTCCCGTCTTCGTTGACGGAGAAGAAGCCAGCACCCCAATCGGTGACCTGGTAGAGGGCCTGACTCTGGCTGGGGGTCCATTCGCTCATCGAGCCCTCCGGAGAGCGGCCTTGCTCCGGTACGGGTGAGGGGGGAGATCCGTCGGCGGCCTGCTGCCTCCCGCGCGATCCGGGCGCTTTATAGCGTTTCGGGGACAAAGTTCAGCCCTTCAGCGGCTCTTCGCGCTCTTCTTTTTTGGCGAGGTCCCGAACCTTGACGACCCCGCGCGTTCGCTCGTCCTCTCCGATCAGCCACACCCGCTCGACGCCGCCCTTGTCGGCGTCGCCGAGCACGCGCTTGAGCTTCGCGCTGCCCAGCACCAGCTCGACGCGTCGCCCCGAGCGCCGCAGCCGCGTTGCAACCTCGATCGCCGCCGGCTTCTCCGCCTCGCCGAAGGCGAAAACGACGTCCTGGACGTCGCGCGCGAGCACCGGCCAGAGCCCCTCGTCCTCGAGCAGCTCGCCGATCACCGCGTCGCCGAACCCGAAGCCCACCGCCGGCACCGGCTTTCCGCCCAGGGTCTCCGCCAGCCGGTCGTAGCGCCCGCCGCCGGCGATCGCGCGCAGGCTCCCGGCGGCGTCGAAGGCCTCGAAGACGACGCCGGTGTAGTAGGCGAGGCCGCGGACGACCGAGGCGTCGAAGGGGACCTGGTCGGCGATCCCGTAGGCCTCGAGGAGGCCGTAGAGCCGGCGGAGCTCGGCGAGCGCCGCGGAGCCCGGGGCCGCGAAGCGGGCCGCCTCGTCGAGGGAGCGGGCCGCCAGCATCTCGAGGACGCTCGCCGCCTCCCCGGCCGAGAGCCCGACGGCGCCCGCCGGATCGCAGAGCAGCTCCGTCACCGCCTCGGCCCCGATCTTGTCGAGCTTGTCGATCACGACGCAGAGCGGCGCGAAGGCCTCCGGCCGCGTCGCCAGGACGCCGCCCCGGAGCGACTCCTCGAGCAGCGCCCGGCTGTTGAGGCGGACCTTGACCTTGCCCCGGGCGAGGCCGAGGGCGTCGAGGACGGTGAAGATCGCCGACAGGAGCTCTGCCTCGGCCTCGACCGAGGGTTCGCCCCAGACGTCCATGTTCCATTGATAGTGCTCGCGCCGGCGCCCCCGCGTCATCCGCTCGTAGCGCCAGTTCTGGGTCACCGTGAACCAGCGGATCGGGAACCGCATCGCGCCCTGGCGCGCGATCACCATTCGGGCGAGCGACGGCGTCATCTCGGGGCGGAGCGCCAGATGCCGGTCGTGGAGCACGAAGTGGTAGAGCTGGTGGACGATCTCCTCGCCGGCCTTCCGGGTAAAGAGGGAGGCATTCTCGACCATCGGCGCGTCGACCTCTTCGAAGCCGAAGCGGGCGGCGGTCTCGCGGAAGAGGCCGAAGAGCCAGTTCCGGCGGCGCATGTCTTCGGGGTAGAAGTCGCGGGTGCCGCGGGGGGGCTGGAGGTCGATCTCGCCGCCGGCGCCCGGCGCGTCCTGCTTCTCGATGTTCGAACGGCCCTGGCTCACGGGGCTTCTCCACTCTGGATGGGCGGACACGGACGGCCGAGGCCCTCGGCGCACGCCGGGCGAAGCAGGGAAATACCACGGACGACGCCTCGATGCGCCCATCGTCGGTCGATCGATCGGGATCCCCACGGGTCGCAGCATCGCGCGGGAGGGCTCGCGGGCGCGGACGCCGTCCATCCCGGGCGGCAGCGGTCGTCCACCGCCCGGGGAATCGGGGGGCGAGTCGAGCCATGCTCTGCGCTTCGTTTTCTCGCGTCGGATGGGCCGGTCCGGGCGACGAGTCTCGATTCGGCTCCTGCAGCGTGACGCGCCTCGCTGCGGCAGAACCTTCGCATGTGGTGCAGACTGACTAATGACCCGTCGCCTGAGGAGAAGACGTCATGATCCGATCGATGCTCGTCCTGATCGCCGTGCTGCTCGCCGCCTGTGCGTCGGATCCCGCCAAGCGCCAGGAGGTCGCGCGATCCGAGTCCGCGCGGATGCGCGCGCCGGAGGTCCCGCTCGACGCGTTCAGCCATTTCGAGCTGGCGCCGATGGGCATGAGTCCCGACGTCGCGAAGGACGAGCGCAAGGTCGCCGTGACGGAGGAGGTCGGGCGGAAGCTGGAGGCGCGCCTCGCCCCGCGCCTCGCCCCGCTCCTCGCGCAGTGGAACGCCAGCGCGCCGACCGGCGGATCAAAGCGCACGCTCGTCATCAAGCCCTCGATCGCCTCGATGCACGTCGTCAGCACCGCGGCCCGTTTCTGGATCGGCGCCCTCAGCGGGGATTCGACCATCGACCTCGACCTCACGCTCGTCGAGAAGGAGACGGGAGCTCTGATTGCCAATCAACGCATCAATCGGAGCTCGAATGCCATGGCCGGCGCCTGGTCCGTGGGCGCCTCGGACCGCAACCTCGCCGACTACATCGTCGACATCGCCCACGAATACCTGGCCAGCCACCACGCGAGATGAACGGGTCGGGAGATCGCCGGTCGGCCACCGGCGGAATCGGAGCGAGACCGGGCGCCTGCCATGGCGACGAGTTCGATTCCGTCACGATCGCCCCCGCGACCCACGAGTTCCCGACCCAGGCCCGCTTCCAGGGCATCTCGGACACGGTCAGCCTCGCGAAGAAGCTCTTCGAGGGTTCACCGCTTCAGAGGGCCGCCTCCTTCGCGATCACCGTCTCCCCGTAGCGCCGCAGATGGTCGAGCTTCTGGGCGAGCGTCGCGTTCGGGCCGAGCGCGTACGGGAACGGGTAGCTGACCGTCCCCGTCATGCCGAGCTCGATCAGGTGGGCGCGCTGTTCGGCGGTCGGGGCCTCGAGGAAGGGCACGATCGCGTCGAAGGGGAGCTGGCTCCGCCCCGCCTCGCGGCGATGGCGCGCGATCGTCTCGAGCACGACCTTCGCATCCGCATAACGCTGACCCGACCCCGACCAGCCGTCGCCGTACTGGCCGGCGCGTCGCAGCGCCGCGACGTTCTGCCCGCCCATCCAGATCGGGACCGGCCGCGTCGGCGCGGGCTGCATCTGGAGGCGCGGAAACGGGTAGTGGGGGCCTGCGTGCTCGACGACCTGGCCGGAGAGGAGCTTTCGGAGGACCTCGACCTGCTCGTCGATCCGGTCGCCTCTGCGTTCGAAGGTCCGGCCCAGCACGTCGAACTCGTCCTTCATCCAGCCTGCGCCGACGCCGAGCACGACGCGGTTCTGCGAGTGCACGGCGGCCGTGCCGAGGGACTTCGCGACCTCGACCGGATGGCGCAGGGGAAGGATGTAGACGTTGGTCGCGAAGCGCAGGCGCGTCGTGTGCTGCGCGAGGACGGCCATCGTCAGGAAGGCGTCGGGAAACGGCGCGTCGCTGCCGAAGTCGGGATTGCCCGAGGCGCTGTACGGGTACTTCGATTTTCGCTCGACCGGAACGAAGACGTGGTCGGAGAGGAGCAGGCCGGTGAACCCCACCTCCTCGGCGACGCGGGCGATCTCGATCTGTTCGTCGGGATGGGTGTAGCCGAGGGCCTGCCAGTGTTGGATGCGGGTCATGCTCGTCGTCGTCCTCGTCGCCGGTCCGGGTCTTGCGCGACTGCGCTGGCGGGCGACGATAGGGAAAAGAGGTGATCCATGCGCTCCAGACGACGTCCGACTCTCCTCCTCGTCTTTCTCCTGCTAGGCGCAGCGCTGCTTTCGGCGGGGGCGCCCGCCTTCGGCGAGTCGCCCGCGTCCCGCGAGCGTCCGATGGCCGAGGGCGGTCGGCGCGGTCGGAATCGAGGGGGAAGCTCGGGCGCCGACCCGGCCGCCGTCGAGGCGCCGGCTGCGGGCCGGACGGCACGGGAGCAATCGGCCGGCTCCGCCCCGGCGGCGGAGCGCACCGGCCAGGCGCCGATCCCGACGGCGAATCCTCCGGCGCCTGGGCCGACGGACGCGGCCGCTGCGGCCGCCGCCGCCCAGGCGGCGAACGAGGCGGAGGTCGCCGCTGCGCGGGAGCGGGCCGACGCGATGCAGGCCGTGAGCCAGAAGCACACGGAGCAGCTGGCCCAGGCCTCCCAGGCGTTCCAGGAGAAGATGAAGGCCGCGACGACGAACGAGGAGCGCCGTGCATTCCAGCTCGAGTTCCAGCAGAAGCAGCGCTCGATCCAGGAAGAGCTCCAGCGCGAGATGGAGGCGCTGAAGGCCCGCTGAGCGGCGATCGTTTCGCGGGCGGAACGCTCGGATCCGCAAACGCGACTGGTCTCGGCTGCTTCACCGCAGGATGATGGCGTCCCGGCCCGTTCGCCGGAACATCGAGCCCCCAGTCAGGAGAGCACGTCATGCCGGTCGAGTTCATCGAGTTCGAGGAGGCGCGCCGCGCGCCCGGTCTCCGGATGATCGTCGTGCCCGGGATCCCGAGCCCCTGGAGCGAAGCGGCGAAGGGGATCTTCCACCTCAAGAAGCTGCCGTGGAAGGCCGTGCGACTCGACGCCCGGAGCGACGCGATGGCCGATTGGGCGAAGGAGCGCAGCGGTCCCGTCGCCTTCTTCGACGACGAGCCGCCCCGCGCCGCGTGGGGACAGATCCTGCTGCTCGCCGAGCGACTCGCGCCGCGCCCCGCACTGTTGCCCGCGGATCCGAGCGAGCGCGCGCGGGTCTTCGGGCTCGCCCACGAGATCTGCGGCGAGCAGGGCCTCATCTGGGAGCGGCGACTCCAGGGCGTCCATGCCGGACTCGAGGGCCAGCCCGGCGGCTTTCCGGCGCCGGTCGCGCAGTACCTGTCCGGCAAGTACGGCTATCGCGCCGCGGAGGCGGTGCGACATCCCGGCCGCGTGATCGCGCTGCTCGGGATGTTCGCCGGGCTGCTCCACGAGCAGCGTCGCCAGGGCAGCCGCTTCTACGTTGGTCGGGCGCTCACCGCCGTCGATGTCTACGCCGCGACCGCGATGGCGATGTTCAAGCCGCTTCCGCCCGAGCTCTGCCCGATGATGGACTTCATCCGTCCGACGCTCGAAGCGATGGACGAGGCCACGGCGAAGGCCCTCGACCCGATCCTGCTCGAGCACCGCGACTTCGTCTACCACGAGTTCCTCGAGCTCCCGCTCACGCTCTAGCGCGCAGCCTCGCCCCGCGAGTTGGACGATCCGCGCGGTCGCGGTCGCGATGGCCCCGGGCGCGTCGGGATGCCGGCCTGCGCCGGGGATTGCTACAAAGCGGACCACCGATCGGGTCCCGGCTGGCGGCGCGAGGTCTCTCGCGAGCCCGGCTCGGCCCCTCTCGACAGGAGCTCCGCCATGCATCCGTTCCTGCGTCCCGTCGTTTCGACGCCCGTCTCGCGCCGCGCCCCGTTCGCCTCCGGCGCCCGAGACCCCCGGCTCGATCTCCGGTCGACCGCCGCCGCGCTCGCCCTGCTGGCCGGCCTCTTCGTCGGCTGCAGCGACGAAGGCTCGAAGTCGCCGGCGCCGGCCGCGCCGGCGGCCGCCCCCGAAGCCGCGGCGCCGGGCGCAGCGCTGCCGGGCACGGCTCAGCTGCCGACCCTCCCGGACGATCTGCCGAACGCGCTCGTGCTCGGGCTGTCCGCCTTCGATGCGCGCAAGCCCGGCGACGAGGGGCCGCCCGTGCCCCTGCCGGCCGAGCTCGAGTTCGTGACGCGCCGCGGCGGCAAATGGGTCACGACCCGCATGACCGACCCCGAGAGCAACGTCTTCCACAAGGCTCTCGCCTACGCGACGCCTGCCGGGGAGACCGTCCTCCTGACGGGCGGCGGCACGAAGGCGCTGCTCAAGCTCTGGCGCAAGCAGGAGGGAAAGCTCGTCGGCGAGACGATCTGGGAGAAGGATTTCGGCGGCAAGTTCTCGCGCATGCGCGACATCGAGGTCGGCGACATCGACGGCAACGGATCGCGCGCGATCGCCGTCGCGACCCACGATCAGGGCGTCGTCGCCGTCGTGCGCCCCGGCGACGGCGGTTATGCGGTCGAGGAGCTCGACCAGGAGAAGGACACGTTCGTCCACGAGATCGAGATCGGCGACGTCGACGGCGACGGCACGATCGAGATCTACGCGACGCCCTCCGAGCCCAACCGCCTCGACGGCTCCGAGCAGGAGGGCCATGTCGTGCGTTATGTCCCCGGCAAGAAGGAAGGCCGCAAGGTCGTCGCCGATCTCGGCAAGCGCCACGCCAAGGAGATCCTCGTCCACGACATCGACGGCAACGGCAAGGACGAGCTCTACGTCCTCGTCGAGGGCCAGAAGGATGCGACCGGCCAGGGCCTGCTCCATCGCACGGAGATCTGGCGCTACGAAGCCGACACGCCGGCCGATCAGGGCGTGCCGATCGCCGAGTTCGAGGATCGTCTCGGCCGCTTCCTCACGCCCGCGGATCTCGACGGCGACGGGAAGAAGGAGATCGTCGCGGCGCTCTACCAGAAGGGCGTCTGGTGGCTCAAGCCCGGGGACGACGTCACGAAGCCGTGGACCAAGCGCGTCGTCGACCGGGACTCGAAGAGCTTCGAGCATGCCGCCCTCGCGACGGACCTCGACGGCGACGGGCGTCAGGAGCTCTACGTCGCGAACGACGACGGCAAGACGCTGCGGCGCCACGTCTGGAATGGCCGCCGGCTCGTCAAGGAAGACATCTATCGACGCGAGGACGACCGGAGCATCCTGACCTGGAACATCATGTCGATCCCGGTCGAGCTCGTCCCGGAATGAGGATTTCGCCGCGGTGCGGTGCGCGCTCTGCGCGCCGAGAGGGAGTCGTGACGCGATGGAGAAGCTGATCTACGTGGTGACGGGGCCCGTCGATGCGATCGAGGGGCGGCTCGAACGGATCGAGCGCGGCGTGATCCCCGTGGCGCGCCGGGTCGGGGGCGAGCGGATGGCGATCCTCGTGCCCGATCAGGCCGATCTGATCCGAACGCGCTGCCCCGCGCGCATCGGGGGGGACTTCGACGCGATCTCGGCGATCTTCGAGTGCTGGATCCCGACCGTCGATGCCCGCGCGCCGATCGAGGCGGCGCTCGCGTCCTGTGGTCGCACGCTCTGGGGCTACCTCGTCACCGAGTCGACGATGGCGCCGTGTCCCCACTTCGTCTCCGACGGCGGCCGCGTTCCCGGCGTGACGCAGTGGGCGATCAACGACAAGCCCGCGAAGGTCGCGCTCGACGACTTCTACCGCGAGTGGGCGGTCCACTCGAAGCTCTCGTTCGATCTCCACCCCACGCGTCAGTCCTACATCCGCAACGCCGTCGCGCGTCGCCTGACCGCCGCGTCCCCGACCTATCTCGGGATCGTCCTCGAGCGCTTCCCGTCCCTCGACGACTTCACCGACGAGTCGATCTACTTCGGCGACCGGGCGATCGTGAAGAAGATGTTCGAGCACGTCCCGAGCTTCTACGCCTTCGAGACGGCGATCACGGGCGGCTTGAGCGAGTACCGCTGGGCCTGAGCCGAGGCCGCCGAAGGCCGAGCAGGGCCGGGCATCCGATCGCGAGCAGGAGCGAGAGCGAAGGCTCCGGGACGTACGTCCGGAACCCGAAATCGCCGAGGCTGCCGTAGGTCTTCCAGCTCGGCGGCTCAAAGGGCGGATCGCAGGGCGGACCGCCGGTGCAGAGGACGAGGCCGCCGGGTTCGTAGCGAAAGGCCTGGCCGCCGGCATAACGCCCGGGATTGCCGGCCCAGACGATCTGACCGGCGCCGGTCGTCCCCCCGGAATCCTTCTGGAGCACCAGCGCGAGACGCTCGCCCGCGTCGACGGGGAGCGGCGCATCGAGATCGATCCACACGAAGGCGGGACCCGTCCCGCCGGCCGACGAGCTCGGCAGCGCAGCGGTCGGAATGCTGCCCGTCGCGAGGGGCAGCACTTCCGGCGCGAGCGGCGGCGCGTCGCCTTCGAGGGCGTGGATCGAGATCAGGAGATTGCCCGCCGTGCTCAGCTGCGCGACGAAGACTTCGATCGACTCGAGGTCGCCCGACATTCCGACGGTGAACGTCTGCGCGGCCGGTCGCTCGCTGAATTGCGTGAAGCCGAGCTCGAAGGGGCTC
>JBIPOQ010000485.1:0-3319 GCA_044379055.1 Myxococcota bacterium | reverse complement strand
CGTCGATCAGTACCTCGCCGAAGGCGAGGTCGCCGGACCGCGTCAGGTCCTGCTGACCGGACGTTATGCCTTCTACGATCTCTATCCGACGCAGGACGGGAAGTGGGTCTCGGTCGGCGCGATCGAGCCGCATTTCTACAAGAACCTCTGCGAGCGCCTCGGGCTTCCGCAGTACAAGGACAAGCAGTACGCCGAAGGTCTCCAGGACGAGATCCGCGCCGCCTTCCGCGCGGCCTTCCTGACCCGGACGCGCGACGAATGGACCCGGGAGCTCGCGGCGAACGACACCTGCGTCGCCCCCGTGCTGACGATCCCCGAGGTCGCGACGGAGCCCCATTGGCGCGCCCGTGGCCTCTTCATGGAGGCGGAGCACGCGGAGCGCGGCGTCTTCGAGCAGCTCTCGCCGGTCCTGGCCGGCGCCGTGCGCGCGCATCCGAAGCACACGGTGCGCAGCGGCGACGAGACGGACAGCGAAGCGCTGCTCGGGCTCGCCGGTCTGCGTCCCGACGAGATCGCGAAGCTTCTGTCCGAGGGCGCGGTCGAATGACCCGGCCGCGGCCCGTGAACCCGTAGATTGGACCGACGAAACGAACGAGAGGAGAGAGAGATGGCAGGCGAATCCGCCCCCGACCTTCCGGCAGAGGTGCAGTCCTGGATCGGTCAGGAGCGCTACACGGAGAAGACGGGCTTCCCGATCGAGATGGGCTACGTGCTGACGACGATGTCGGCGACCCAGAACGGCAACCCGCTGTACTGGGACGAGCGGGTCGCGAAGGCGCTGACCGGCGGCTGGATCACCCCGCCGACGATGGTGTCGGTCTGGTTCCGCCCGCACGACTGGTCCCCGGGCCGGACGGAGCCCGCGGTGCCGCTGCAGCTCCACTTCGACCTGAAGGCGAAGCTCGGACTGCCCGAGGCCGTCATGAGCGACAACACGATCGTGTTCGGCGAGCCGATCCGGCCCGGCGACGTCCTGACGACGACGCAGATCCTGTACTCGGTGTCGCCGCTCAAGACCACGAAGCTCGGCACCGGCCGCTTCTGGGATTTCGGCGTGCGGGTCGTGAACCAGAACGGCGAGCTCTGCGCGGAAGAGCGCTACACGGGCTTCGGCTACAACCGCAACTAGTCCGCATCAGCGCGCGGCGCGTTCCGCGCGACGGAGAAGAACATCATGGCTGCAAATCCGCTGCTGGGCGACGTCAAGGAAGGGATGGACCTGCCGGTCCTCGAGAAGCTCGTGAAGCCGGTGACGGTCGTCCTCGGCGCGGTCGCGAGCCGCGACTGGCGCCCCCAGCACCACGACTACAAGTTCGCGACGGGCAACAACGGCCTCGACGACATCATCATGAACACGCCGAACCTCGCCGCCTGGTTCGAGCGCTACCTGACCGACTGGTCGGGCCCGAAGGGCCGTCTCGGCCGGATCAAGTTCCGCATGAAGGACTCGGTCTACCCGGGCGACACGATGAAGTTCGCCGGGCAGGTGACGAAGGTGACCCGCGCCGCGAAGAACACCGGCTGGGTCGACGTCAAGATCGAGCTCACGGCGGGCACGAAGAGCTGCGTGTCGTGCGAGGCGCGGATCGCGCTCCCCGAGACCTCGGACGCGAACCCGTGGAAGCTCAAGGGCGACGACTGGAAGCCCTGAACGGGGCGTCTGCGGCGTGGGGCGATCGGCGGGAATCGCATCGGTCGATCAAGAGAGGGAGCATCAAGGCATGGATCTCGACTTCACCGAAGAGCACGGCATTCTGCGCGACATGGTGCGCGCCCTCTGCGCGGAGCACGCCCCGGTCGACGTCGTGCGCGCCTTCGAGAACGACGCCCGCGGCTATCCCGACGGTCTCTGGAAGCAGCTCTCGGAGCAGGGCCTCGTCGGGATCCTGATCCCGGAGGCCCACGGCGGCGGCGGCCAGACGCTGCTCGAGGCGGCGATCCTCCACGACGAGCTCGGCCGCGCGCTGGCGCCGACGCCGCACCTCGAGTCGGCCGTGCTCGCGGCGGGCGCGATCGCCCGGGCGGGCAGCGCCGAGCAGAAGAGCGAATGGCTGCCGCGGATCGCCTCCGGCGAGGCGATCCTGACGCCGGCCTGGCTCGAGCCGCGGAGCACGTTCGCGGCGAAGGGCGTCCAGCTCCAGGCCGCGAAGGACGGCGACGGCTTCCGCCTCTCGGGCACGAAGCTGCACGTCACCTTCGCGCGCGCCGCGGACCGCCTCGTCGTCCTCGCCCGCGTCGGCGAGGGCGAGCACGACATCGACCTCTTCCTCGTCGATCCGCAGGCTGCGGGCGTCTCGCTGTCCCAGCTCCACAATCTCGGCTCCCAGTCGGTCTACCGCGTCGATTTCGAGAACGTCCGCGTCGCGGCGAAGGATCGGATCGGCGCCGCGGGCACGGGCTGGGCGACCTGGCAGGACGTCATGCTGGACGGCTGCGTGCTCGCCGCGGCCCAGGCCGCGGGCGGAGCGCGTCGCGCGCTCGAGATGACGGTCGATTATGCGAAGACGCGCCATCAGTTCGGGAAGCCGCTCGGCGCCTTCCAGGCGATCTCGCACTACCTCGCCGACGGGGCGACCCAGCTCGAGGGCGGCACGACCCTCGTCTACGAAGCCGCCTGGTCGCGCTCGGTCGGCAAGGACGTGTCGCGGCTCGCGCCGCTCGCGAAGCTCTTCATGAGCCACGCCTACCGGGACATCACGGCGATGTGCCAGCAGGTCTGGGGCGGCGTCGGCTTCACGATCGAATACGACATCCAGCTCTATTTCCGCCGCGCGAAGCAGCTGCAGATGTCGTGGTGGGACGAGCGCGAGCTGTCCGAGCGCGTCGCCGAGGTCGTGCTCGACCGCGGGGTCGGGATCGCGGCGAGCTGAGCGAGGCCGGGTTTCGGCCGATCAGCTCGCGGGCGGGAGGAGCACCCGTCCGGCCAGCAGCCCCTCGATCTCGGCCTCGGAGAGCCCCGCCTCCCGCGCGATCTCCCGCCCGTGCTCGCCATGTCGCGGCGCCCCGCGCCGCACCGAAACCGGCGTCTTCTCGAAATCCCCGAGCGGCTTCGGTTGGCGCAGGCGGCCGGCGGCGGGGTGGTCCATCTCGAAGACGAGCTCGTTCGCGACGACCTGCGGATCGGCGTGGATCGTCGCGGGATCGCCGACGGTCGCGTGGGGCACGTCGGCCTCCGCCAGCAGCCGGAGCAGCTCCGCGGTCGGGTAGCGGCGCAGCGTCTCGTCGAGCAGGGCCTGGAGCTCGCGGCCGTGGCGCGCCCGGGGATCGGCCTTCTCGAAGCGCTCGTCGCGGGCGAGGTCCTCGCGGCCGATCGCGCGGC
>JBIPOQ010000484.1:0-3322 GCA_044379055.1 Myxococcota bacterium | reverse complement strand
CGGGCCCGGGACGGCCCGCGGCGCTCGCCGATCTGCGCGTGCTCGACCTCTCGACCGCCCTCGGCGAGGCGACGGGCCGGGTGCTCGCGGACCTCGGCGCGGAGGTGATCAAGGTCGAGCCGCCGGACGGCTGCGACGCGCGCTTCGCACCGCCTTTTGCTTGCGCGCCTTCGGCGCGCGGCACGCAGAGGCCGGCCCCCGGGCAGGGCGACCCGGAAGCTTCGCTCTTCTGGCGAGCCTGGGGACAGGGCAAGAAGAGCGTCGTCCTCGACCTCGACGCGGCCGCAGACCGGGAACGCTTCCTCGCCCTCGTCGACGGGGCGGACGTGCTGATCGAGTCGTTCACGCCCGGCGTGATGGACGCAAAGGGGCTCGGCCCCACGGCTTTGCGCGCCCGCAATCCGATGCTGCTCTACGTCTCGCTGTCGCCGTTCGGCCAGACGGGCCCGTTCGCGAAGACGCCGGCGACGGACCTCACCCTCTCCGCCGCGGGCGGGCTGCTCAACATGACGGGCGAGGGCGACCGACCGCCGGTCCCCGTCGGACTGCCCGAGACGGCGCATCTCGGGGCGACCCAGGCCGCGGCCGACGTGCTGATGGCGCTCTACGCACGCAATCGCGACGGCCGCGGACAACACCTCGACACGTCGGTCCAGGCCGCCGTGCTCTGGAGCCTGATGTACGTGACGGGCTTCGCCGCCCTCGGCCAGGACCCGCCGCAATCGGGCGACGACCGCGCCAAGCGCAAGGGCACGATGGAGATCATCCCGGGCCTCTACCTGCCTTCGGTCGAGCCCTGCAAGGACGGCTTCATCGCGATGGTCCTCGTGCTCGCGGCCCAGGGCGCCTTCAGCTTCAACGCCGCGATGACCTGGCTCGGCGAGCAGGGCGGTCTCGACGCGGACCTGATGAAGGTCGACTGGAATACCTGGATCCAGCAGATCCAGGCCGGGACGCTCTCCGTCGAAGACGGCAACCGCGCCGTCTCCCAGCTGCTCGCGAAGTTCCGCACGATGACGAAGGCGGAGATCCAGGCCGAGGCCGTTCGGCAGAAATGGCTCTTCGCGCCGATCTACCTCGCGCCCGATCTGCTCGCGGATCCGCAGCTGATCGCCCGCGACTTCTGGGTCGAAGTCGACGGCCGGAAGGTCCCCGGCCCCTTCGCGAAGCTCTCGGCGACGCCGATCCGGTACGACAGACCGGCACCGAAGCTCGGCCAGGACCAGGCGCTGGTCGACTCGATCGACCGTCGCCCCGCCCTGCCCGCTCGCCCGCTCGAGCGGGGCGCGGCGCCGCGCGCGACAGTCTCGCCGCGCCGCGAGATCTTCGAGGGTCTCAAGGTCGCCGACTTCTCGTGGATCGCCGCCGGACCGCTGATCAGCAAGGACCTCGCGAACCTCGGCGCGACGGTGCTGCGCGTCGAGACCGAGAAGCGCGTCGACACGCTGCGCTTCCTGCCGCCCTGGCTCGGTCAGCCCGGCACGACGACGGGCCACACCGCCGCCAACATGAACCAGTCGAAGCTCGGCGTCGCGATCGACTTCACGAACCCGAAGGGTCTCGAAGTCGCCCACCGCATGGCCGCCTGGGCCGACGTCGTCGTCGAGAACTTCACCCCCGGCACCGCCGAGCGCCTCGGCCTCGGCTGGGACACGCTCAGCCGGATCAATCCCTCCCTCGTCATGATGTACACCTGCATGCGCGGCCAGACCGGCCCCGAGCGCAAGCACACGGGCTTCGGCATCCACGGCGCGGCGCTGGGCGGCTTCATCGGCGTGACCGGTTGGAAGGATCGCAAGCCCAACATGCCCTGGGGCGCGTACACCGACTTCATCTCGCCGCGCTTCGCGCTCTCCGCCCTCTGTGCCGCGCTCCACCACCGCGACAAGACCGGCGAAGGCCAGATGATCGACGTCTCCCAGATCGAGGCCTCGATCCACTATCTCGCCCCGACGATCCTCGACTATCAAGTCAACGGTCGGATCCTCGACCGCGCGGGCCACGACTCCGAATGGGGCTGCCCGCACGGCGTCTGGCGGACGCGCGAGCACGAGCGCTTCGTCGCCCTCGAGACGCGCACGACCGAGCAGTGGCGCGCGCTCTGTACGGTCGTTCCCGGCCTCGCGGCGCTCGCCGCGAAGACCGGATCGGAGCTCGACGCGATCGACTCGCGCATCGCGCGGCGCGCCGAGATCGACGCGATCCTCGAAGAGTGGTGCCAGGCGCAGGCGTGCTTCGAAGCGGCGCAGACGCTGCGCCGCGCCGGCGTGCCGGCCTACGTGCCGCTGCGGGCGGTCGATTTCCACGCCGATCCGCAGCTCGCCGCGCGGAAGTTCTTCATCGAGCTGCCGCACAAGGGCTTCGGAAAGAGCTGGTTCGACGGCCCCGTCACGACCTTCTCGGACCTGCCCGCGCGACCGCGCCATGCGGGCCCCCTGATCGGGGAGCACACGTTCGAGGTCCTGCGCGACATCCTCGGCTACAGCGAGGAAGAGATCGGCGACATGGCCGCCGAAGGAGCGCTCAGCTAGGCCTGCGGGACCCGGCCAGGGCCAGGCCGCGGCCATGCAGCGGCCACGGGCGCTCACGCGCCCGCGGCGCGCGCCGCCCGGAGCGCGCGCTGGACGATCCGGTCCAGCTCGTTCGAGAAGCGCGAGCGGTCCCGCGCGGCGAGCGGCGGCGGCCCGCCCGTCGAGATGCCCGACTCCCGCAGCCCCGACTTGATCTCGCGGGTCGCGAGCGCGCCGCCGATCGAGTCGGCCGTGAACTCCCGGCCGTTCGTCCCGAGCGCAGCCGCGCCGACCGCCAGACAGCGCGCGGCGAGGGGGAGATCGGCGGTGACGACGACGTCGCCCGGGCGAATCTCCTCGGCGATCCAGTCGTCGGCGGCATCGGGTCCGGCCGCGACGACGACCAGCTCGACGCCGAGATCCCGGGGTACGTGAATGCGCTGGTTCGCGACGACGACGACCGCGAGACCGAGGCGCGCGGCGACGGCGTAGACCTCGTCCTTGACCGGACACGCATCGCCGTCGACGAAGATCTCGACCATCGAAGGGCTCCTCGGCAGCCGACGCCGCGGCGGGCGTCGTCTGAGCGCCCAGTCTATCCGCAGGGGGGGTGTTCGCGCGCGGTCGATCGCGACCCGAGCGACCGGATCGGGTGGGGAGCTTCGATCCGCCCGGAATCCGATGTCACCCGATGCTCAGCCCGCCGGCGTGGGCGACGAGCGCACCAGGATCCGCCCGCAATGGACGCAGAGCAGCAACGCGTCCGCCGGGCGGGCCTGCAGGAGGTTGTGCTCGTGGACGGGCAGGCGCAT
>JBIPOQ010000483.1:0-3324 GCA_044379055.1 Myxococcota bacterium | reverse complement strand
GATGTACGACGACTTGCCGCCGAGCTCGAGGAAGACCCGCTTGATCGTCTTCGAGCCGAGGGCCATCAGGAGGCGCCCGACCTGGGTCGAGCCCGTGAAGCTGACGACGTCGACCCGCGGATCCTCGGCGAGGATCTGGGCCACGGCGTTGTCCGCCGTGTTGACGACGTTGAACACGCCGGCCGGGATGTCGGTCTCCTCGGCGACGAGGCGGCCGAGCAGCGCACCGCTCCAGGGCGTATCCGGGGCGGGCTTGAGGACGACCGTGCAGCCCGCGGCGAGGGCCGGGCCGGCCTTCGCGAGATTGACCTGCATCGGGACGTTCCAGGGCGTGATGCAGGCGGCGACGCCCGCCGGCTCGCGGATCAGCGTCCGCTTCGAGGCCATGCCCCAGTCGCTCCCCGTTCCGAGATCCGACTCGAAGCGGAAGGTCTCCGCGAGATGCGCGGAATAAGGAAGGATGCCGAGAGCCATGTCGAACATCGCCGAGGCGAGCGAGATCTCGCAGGCGCCGACCTCGGCGCGGAGGGTCGCGCGGATCTCGGGGGCATGGGCCTTCAGGGCGGCATGGAGCTGGCGCAGGCAGCGGGCGCGGAAGGCGGGATCGCTCGCCCAGACCCCGGCATCGAAGGCCGACCGGGCGGCGGCGATGGCTTCGAGCATGTCGTCGACGGTCGCGTTCGCGGAGACGCCGAGGACCTCTTCGGTCGCGGGGTTGATGTTGTCGAAGGTCCCGCCGCCGGTCGCGGGGCGGAGCTTCCCGCCAATGAAGAGGCGCTCTTCGATCATCATGGGGGTCGCGGGGGGCTGGGCCAACGGGGTCTCCTCGGCGGGGCGGATGGGCGGGCGCAATATAGCGATGCGGTCCGCGGCGGCCTCGGGCGACAGGGCATCGGGTTCTCGGGCGCGCCATCGAGGACGCCGTCTCGAGCCGAGGCGCGATCGAGCGACCGAGGAAGAACGAGGAGAGGAAGCACACCGAGCCCGATCGGTGGGCTCGCCGTTAGCTCGGGCGAGCGTCCGAGGCCTCCCAGGCTTCGGGCGTGAAGGTCTGCATGCTGAGGGCGTGGATCTCCTTGCCCATCCAGTCGCCCAGGGCGGCATAGACGAGCTGCTGGGCCTTGATCCGCGAGAGCCCGGCAAACCGCTCCGACACGATCACCGCCCGAAAATGCCCGCCTCCGCTCTTCGCGCCCGCGTGGCCGGCATGGAGATGGGACTCGTCGATGACTTCGACGTGGGTGGCGGAGAGGGATTCGCGGAGGCGGGATTCGATGGTGGTGCGCATGGGGAGGCTCCTGGTCCATTCCGCTGACCGCGAGGCGATCCGGCTGGAAGCGGGCGCCGAAAGCTTGGGAACGTCACGGGTCTGGGGAGTCTCGGGGATCTTGTGGCTGCGAGCCATACCGTCCCCGATACGGGGAAGGAGATCCGGAGGCGAAACGTGCAACCAAGCGTTCGACCGTTTCGACCGCGCTGGACCCGGTCCTGGCTGGGCAGGGTCCCGCAACTGTCCTGAGTAGCCTAGGGCTGACTCTGGACCTGAAGATGGCGTCGGCACGAGCGCATGCCGGAGGCCGAGATCTCAGTCCCACTCGGCAGTTCGGCGGGCGGGGGACCTGTCAGGGCCGGCTTATCCGTAGCAGTCGCAATCCGATCTGACGTTCACCGATGAGCAGCCTCAAAACTCACAACCAAGACAACCACATGACGCACCCCAACCTCCCCAGCCGCACCCCCGCCGCTCAAATCACTCAAGACTAGTGAAACTCATGTACAGAGTTCGATCAGTTCAAATCTTCTCACCGGCAAAAAACGAAAAGCCGGAGACATACCTACACCAAAACTTCTGACCCATAACGGAAACATAAACTAGCGGCCAGCCACACCCAAAAGAGCCATCAAACCGGAAAAATCTCCTCAAAACCAGACAGGACCCAGCATGGCCATAATCCCATCCCGCACTTAACCTCAAGACCGAAACAACGCATCACTCGCACACATGCATTCCAGCGAACCAAACTCATTGCCTCGAATGCACACATGCCCAAAGACCACAGGAAGCCCCCTTCTACGCCAACCCTATCAACAGGACCCCTCAATGCGAAAACTCTCGTTCTCGGAGTTTGAAATTGACCTCGAGACAACGACCCTCACTAGGCTGGGAGAGAAAATACCCATTGGGAAACGCACCTGCGACGCCCTCCTATTCCTGATTCAGAACAGGGAAAGATACATATCTCGCGATGAACTTCATCGACACATATGGGGATCGACCCGAATATCAGCATCAACAATCCCCATGTGTATCTCGGAGATTCGCAAAGCCCTAACCGACGACCCAATAACCCCCAGGTTCATATCGTCACAACGACGTCGCGGGTACCGGTTCATCGCACAAGCGAGCCTCATGACAACCGGGGAATCCCCAGGCGAAGCAGGCCATGAATTCCCATTCGCAGGCCGACAAGCGATAACCAGCGCTCTGCAGATGGCAATCCAATCCACATTTACTGACCTCCGAGGCCGCACAATCACAATTATCGGCGAAGCTGGATCAGGAAAGACTCGACTAGTGAAGGAGTTCGCACAGCGAATAGCGCCCAGAACTGAATTGATTACCGCCCGCGCGATTTCGTCAGATTCAGAATCCCCATATTCAATCTGGTCCAGCGCACTTCGCGCGGCGATCGGACGCTACCCCGACAACGAACAGCTCACGAAGGCCGCGAACCAGATTTCGAAAATCCTCCCCGAGATCCCACGCACCGCCGAAGGCGCAACCCCTTCAGCACCCCACGACCAGAATTCTTTTCTGATCGAATGGAGTGAAGCATTCAAATCGATCGTCTCTCTAAGACCACTCATCCTAATTCTCGAAGACATCCACCACGCCGACATCGACTCACTGAAACTTCTCGAACGAGTATCAGCCGAGATCACAAGTTCACCCATCGTGATCATCGCAACCATGCGACCCCTTCCAACAAACCGACAACAAGCTTCAATCACCGCCCGAATTCTCGGAGACACCGACTCAAGCCTCATCCCGTTGCCCCCGTTACGACTACCAGACATCGAATCCTTCATCGACGAATTCCTGCCGCGACGTAGCGAAATCGCACAACAGATCCTCGCCCAAACCTCGGGAAACGCGTTCTATGCGACCTACTTAGCGCGCTTGGTAAAAAACGGAGGCATCCCAAGCCCACAAGAGCCCAATACCCCGCTAGCCGAAGTTGACGCGACGGAGATAGTGTCCAAACAACTTGGCGACCTACCAATCTCATGCCGACACGCACTTGCAGCAGCCTCCGTGAGCGG
>JBIPOQ010000607.1:0-2584 GCA_044379055.1 Myxococcota bacterium | reverse complement strand
CAGGGCCCCGCTTCGCCGCGCATTCTCGAGCGCCTCGCCGGCCGAACCCTCGCCCTGCCCCGGCGGTTCCGCGTCGAGACGCTCGAGCTGATCGGTCGACCGGTCCTCGTCTCTGCGACGGGCTACACCGGCGCCCCGGGCTTCGAGCTCTACTGCCCCAACGCCGACGCCGAGACGCTCTTCACGAAGCTCCTCGAGGCCGGCGAGCCCGAGGGCATCCGGCCCGCCGGTCTCGGCGCCCGCGACACGCTCCGACTCGAGGCGGGCATGGCGCTCTACGGCCACGAGCTCGACGACACGACGACCCCGTTCGAGGCCGGCCTCGAGCGGTACGTGAAGGATCTCGCGCGCGATTTCGGCGGCGCGCCGGCCCTGCGCGCCCGGGCGGGCCAGCCGCTCGCGCGCAAGCTCGTCGGCTTCGAGCTGACCGAGCGCGGCATCGCCCGGGCCGACTACGAGATCGTCCACGACGGCGGGATCGTCGGCCGCGTCACGTCGGCGGGCCCTTCGCCGACCCTCGGAAAGTCGATCGGCCTCGGCTACGTTCCGCCCGCTCTCGCCGGCGTGGGCCAGACGCTCGCGATCCGGATCCGGACGAAGGACATCCCGGCGCGCGTGGTCGAGCTTCCCTTCCTGAAATGAGAGTGCTGCGGGGAGACGGCTCTGCGGAGCACGGCGCGTCGGATGCCAAGGAGATCAGGGCGGGTGAGCGACTACCAGATTCCGGGCGAGCTGAGATACACGAAGGACGACGAGTGGGTGCGCGAGGCGGGCGACGAGGTCGTCGTCGGCGTGACCGACTTCGCCCAGAGCCAGCTCGGCGACATCGTCTTCGTCGAGCTTCCGAGCGTCGGCGCGACGACCGAGGCCGGCGTGCCGTTCGGGACGATCGAGTCGGTGAAGGCCGTCTCGGATCTGTTCGCGCCGCTTTCCGGCGTCGTGATCGCGATCAACGACGCGCTGACCGACAAGCCCGAGCTCGTGAACGAATCGTGCTACGACCGCGGCTGGCTGATCCGGCTGCGCCCGACCGATCGCTCGCAGCTCGCGACCCTGCTCGACGCCGGCGCGTACACCGGATCCGTCGAGGAACGCGACGCCTGATCGGGTCGCCCGACCGCCTGACCGTCAGCACTTGACCACCCGACCACCCGACCCCCCGGTCGCCTGAGGCACCGCGGGCCGGGAGAACGGCCGCTCAGGCCTGCTCGGATTCGCGGGCGATCCGCTGCCGCGCGACCGTCGACCACGGGCCCTGCGGATCGATCTGGAGATAGCGTCGCCAGTGGCGACACGCCGGGCGCATGCGCCCGAGCTTCTCGTAGAGCAGCGCCAGGTTGATGTGGAGATCCGGGTAGAGCGGATCCGCGGCGAGCGCACGGCGGTACAGGGTCAGGGCCTGCTCGTCCTCGCCGGCCTCCTCGAGCACATTGGCGAGATTGAAATTCGCCTCGACATGGTCGGCCGCCCGCGCGAGGCAGGCCTCGAAGGCTCGCCGCGCCGCGGCCCGCTGGCCCTGGTTGTACCGGACCGCGCCGAGATTGCAGTACGCGTCCGCGTACTCGGGATCGAGCTCGATCGCCTTCTCGTAGGCCTGTGCGGCTTCGCCCCACTGCCGCGCGTCGACGTCGAGCTCACAGCCCTTCTCGAACCAGCCGACCGCGTCCGCCAGCGCCGGCGGCGCCTCGCGGCCTCCCGCCCCTTCGCGCTCGAGGAGCGGCCGCACACTCGATGCCCCCGGCTCGGACCCTCCCGAGAACTCGAGCAGAAGCTGTCCTCCCGCCTCTTCCCAGCGCCCGTCGCGGCGTAGCACGATCTGCTCGGATCCCTCCGACGCGAGTCGAAGCGCGCTCGCCGGATTCGCGAGATCCGGCAGCCGATCCCGCAAGACCTCGAGGTCGCGGCGGATGCGCTGGACCGGAATGCCGCGGTCGATCATCGACACGATCGCACGCAACACCACGAGGTCGCGGAATCCGTAGCCGTCGTCCTCGCCGGGAACGGACTTCGGAGCGACGAGCCGTGTCTTGCGCCAATAACGAAGGCGGCGCGGAGACACCTTGAGAATGCGAGCGACATCGCCGAGCGAGTAGTCCGTCACACGTTCAGCATGGCACGTCGCGCGGGAACTGGGAACGAGAAAGTGCGCGAAAGCCGCCGTCATCGTCGGGCGACCCGACTATGCTCTCGGGCGGCGAGGTTTCCGCAGCTGGTGCTCGGCCTCGACTTCAAATCGAGAGTGGATCGCTTCGCGGCGATCCGGGCGGGTTCGATTCCCGTCCCTCGCCGCCATCAGCCCCCGCGTCGGCTCAGCATCTCCCGAAGCGCACGACCGGTCAGGGATGCATCGCAGCGGGCGATCGCCTCCGGTGTCCCCTCGGCCACGAGGCGCCCGCCTTCGGGTCCTCCTCCCGGTCCCAGATCGATCACCCAATCCGCCTGCGCGATCACCTCGAGGTCGTGCTCGACGACGAGCACGCTCGCCCCGGCCTCGATCACCTCGTCGATGCAGCGCAGCAGGACCTGCGTGTCGCTCGGGTGCAGACCCGTCGTCGGCTCGTCGAACACGTAGAGCGTCCGCCCC
>JBIPOQ010000058.1:0-11908 GCA_044379055.1 Myxococcota bacterium | reverse complement strand
CCGCATGGACCTCGGCGGCCCGGAGCGCGGCGGCCGTGTCGGTCGTGAAGTACGGGTTGCCCGTCCCGGCCGCGAAGATCACGATCCGGCCCTTCTCCATATGCCGCATCGCCCGGCGCCGGATGTAGGGCTCGGCGACCTCGGCGACGGGGATCGCGGTCTGGACGCGCGTCGCGACGCCGTGCTTCTCGAGCGCGTCCTGGAGCGCCATCGCGTTGATGATGCTCGCGAGCATGCCCATGTAGTCGGCCTGCGCGCGATCCATGCCCTGAGCCGCCGCCGTCATCCCGCGGATGATGTTGCCGCCGCCGATCACGATGCAGATCTCGGTCCCGAGCTCGTGGACCTCGCGCACCTGACCCGCGATGTCGGCGATGAGTCCCGGATGGATCCCGAAACCATCGTCCCCGGCGAGCCCCTCGCCGGAGAGTTTCAAGAGGATCCTCCGGTACCCCGTCGTCACTCGGATGCGGCCTCTCCCAGCTTGAAGCGCACGAAGGACTTGACCGAGATCGTGCCCCCCGCCGCCTTGCCTGTCTTCGCGAGCAGGTCGCTGATCTTCGTGTCGGGATCCTTGACGAAGCCCTGAGCCAGCAGGCAGTTCTCGCTGAAGAACTTGTTCATGCGGCCGTCGACCATCTTCTCGACGACGTTCGCGGGCTTGCCGCTCTCGAGCGCCTGGTTGGTCAGGATCTTCCGCTCCTTCTCGATGACCGAGGCCGGAACGTCTCCGCGATCGACGGCGATCGGCGTCGGATCGTGGGCCGCGACGTGCATCGCGACGTCCTTCGCGACGGTCTCGATCGCGTCGCCCGAGAGCCCCGTCTCGAGGGCCACGAGCACGCCGAGCTTGCCCCCGCCGTGGACGTAGCCGCCGGTCACGCCCTTGACGTCGACGGCCGCGACGCGCTTGAGCTGGATGTTCTCGCCCATCTTCGCACCGGCCGCCTTGACGACGTCGTCGACGGTCGAGCCGCTCACCGCGAGCGCGAGGGCGCCCTCGACGGTCGACACGGACGATGCGGCGAGCAGCGCCTGCGCGATCGAGTTGGCGAGCCCCTGGAATTCGGGGGTCTTCGCGACGAAATCGGTCTCGCAACCGAGCTCGATCAACGCGCCGCGCCCCGCCTTCGAGGCGAACACGACGGCGCCTTCGCTCGTCTCGCGACCGGCGCGCTTGCCAGCCTTCGAGAGCCCGCGCTCACGCAGCAGCTCGCGCGCACGCTCGACGTCGCCCGCCGCGTCCGAGAGCGCCCGCTTGCAGTCCATCATCCCGGCGCCCGTGGAATCACGCAGCGCCTTCACGTCCCCTGCAGAAACCTCTGCCACAGTCCTCGTCTCCCGGATCGGTCTCCCGATCCCCTTCGCGCTCGCGCGCTCCGTTCAAAAGGCAGGCCTTCAGGCCTGACCGCCATCGCCGGCCGGTCCCGCGTTCGACGGCGCTTCCGACTCGTCCTTGCCGCCGGCTCCGTGTCCACCGGCCGAATAGCTGCGACCGCCGCCCGCTCCCCCGGAGCCCTGACCCCGACCGCGGCGCGGCGCCTGCTTGATCTCGACGACCCGGCGGCCGGTCTTGGCCGACAGGTCGAGCTTCTCGCTCTGCGGCATGTCGCGGCGCTGGGCCACGAGCTCCGACTGGTGCCGCTCGTAGCCCGCGAGGCAGGCGTTGGCGACGGCCGTGCAGTACAGATCGATCGCGCGGATCGCGTCGTCGTTGCCGGGCACCAGGAAATCGATGTCGCGCGGGCTGCAGTTCGAGTCGACGACGCCGACGATCGGAATGCAGAGGCGCTTCGCCTCCTGAACCGCGATCGACTCCTTGCCGACGTCGATCACGAAGAGCGCCGACGGGAGGCGCTCCATCTTGCGGATGCCCTCGAGCGACTTCGAGTACTTCTCCGTCTCGCGCGAGACGGCGGCGAGCTCCTTCTTCGAGAGCTCCGCCTTCTTGTCTTCCGAGCCGAGGATGTCGAGGTTCGCGTTGTAGCGATCGATCGACTTCCGGACGGTCTTCCAGTTGGTCAGCATGCCGCCGAGCCAGCGGTTGTTCACGTAGTACTGCCGCGAGCGCAGCGCCTCGGTCATGATCGGCGCGGCGGCCTGTCGCTTCGTGCCGACGAACAAGACGCTGCCGCCGGCGGCGGTCGTGTCGCGCAGGAAGTCGAGGGCCTCCTCGAGCAGCGGGAGCGTCTGGTCGAGGTCGAGGATGTGGGTGCCGTTGCGCTCGCCGAAGATGTACGAGCGCATCATCGGGTTCCAGCGACCGGGCTGGTGGCCGTAGTGGACGCCGGCTTCGAAGAGCGAGCGGATCGAGAGCTCCTGCTCCTTCATGACGAGGCCCATTTCCGACGCGGAGGCGCGGGGGGCGGGAGCAGCGGGCTGGGCACGGTAGGCGGACGGGATTTCGGCCTCGACGGGGGCCGGCGTATCGGACATGGATCTCTCCTTTGCGGTTGTGCCTCCGCCCCGAGCCGTCCATTCCCCGACCTGATGCGTCCGAGCGCGCGTCCCCGACCCGGTGTCGACCCGATTCGCCCCTGGCTTTCACAGGGACGGGTCGTGGCCCGGATCGCATCCGAAGCGGCCAGGGCCCGGTCGATCCGGGCGCTGGACGAGGCGCGTTCTCGATTCGCTCCAGGCACCGCCGGGGTGACTCGGAACGTGTGATTTCGCGGGTGTTTAGCAGACGATTCCCGGGCCCACCACGCAGCCGCGAGGACGCCCACGACCGACCCGGGACCCCTCTTTCGGCGGCCTCCGGATCCGACTCGAGGGCCGCGGCGCCGGGCGGGCCCCGCGCCCGCGCTCAGGTCGTGTAGTCCGCGTTCACCCGGATGTACTCGTAGGTCAGGTCGCAGGTGAACAGGCGCGCCTCGCCCGGCCCCTTCCCGAGATCGACCCGGATCACGATCTCTTCGGCTCGGAGCGCGGCCTCGGCCCGCTTCCGGGCGGCCGGCCCGGCGGAGCGGCCCCGGGTGAAGACCGGAACGCCGCCGACCCGGATCTCGGTCCGCTCCGGGTGCCAGGCGATCCGCGCAGCCCCGATCGTCTGGAGGATCCGGCCCCAGTTCGGGTCGCCCCCAAAGACCGCCGTCTTGACGAGCATCGAGTTCCCGATCCGGCGCGCCGCGCGGTCCGCGTCCTTCGCCGAGCGCGCCCCGCGCACGTCGACCAGCAGGAGCTTCGTCGCCCCCTCGCCGTCGCGGGCGAGCTGTCGGACCAGGTCCTCGCAGACCGCCTGGAGCGCCGCCTCGAACTGCTTCGCTTCCCCCGAGCCCGCACGCAGCGCGGCCCGCATCGAGGCCCCGCTCGCGAACAGCATCACCGAGTCGGAGGTCGAGGTCTCCCCGTCGACCGAGAGCCGGTTGAACGTCGCGTCCGCGACGCGCCGGAGCGCCCCGCGCAGCAGCGCCGCCGGCACCTTCGCGTCGGTCACGAGGAACGAGAGCATCGTCGCCATGTTCGGCTCGATCATGCCCGCGCCCTTCGCGATGCCCTGGATCGTCACCTTCTCGCCGCCGAGGCGGAAGGTCGCCGAGGCGACCTTCGCGTAGGTATCGGTCGTGCGAATCGCTTCCGAGGCGTCCGCGAAGCCGTCGGGCGAGAGCGCCGCCGCGGCCTGCGGAATCCCCCGCTTCAAGACGTCGAGCGGCAGCGGCTGACCGATCACCCCGGTCGAGGCGAGCAGCACGTCCGCCTCGTCGCAGCCGATCGCCTGCGCCGCATAGCGCGCCATCGTCTTCGCATCGCGGATCCCGCGTGCGCCCATCGCGACGTTCGAGCAACCGCTGTTGACGACGACCCCGCGCGAGCGCCCGCGCCGCACCTTCGCCCGCGAGACCTCGACCGGCGCGCCGACGACGGTCGAACGCGTGAAGACGGCGGCGACGCTCGCCGGCTCGTCGCTGACGATGAGGGCCAGATCCTTCGCCTGGGCCTTGATGCCGGCGTGGATCCCCGCGGCGCGAAAGCCCGCCACCGGCCGGACCACGCGCTCGACCTTCACTTTGCTCACGCCGCCCGGCTCTCCCCGCTCCGGTCGCTCAGGCGCCGCAGCATTTCTTGTGCTTCTTCCCGCTGCCACACGGACACGGATCGTTGCGCCCGACCTTCGCGAGCGAAGCGGGATTCGCGAGCGCACCGGCCGTCGAGGATCGGAAGGCGGCCGAGCCCGGCGCCGCGGCAGCCCCGGCCGGCGCGGACGGGGCGGCAGGCGCCCCCGATGCAGACGCCCCCGCGGACGCCGGCGCGGCTCCGCCCTGGCCCGCACCCGCAGCGCGTTCCGCGTTCCGGGCCTCGCTCGCCGGCGGACGCTCGGGCGCCGGCGGCGGTGCGATCGCGGGCCGCGGGTAGCCGAAGCGGAAGACGAAGCCCGCGAAGGTGTCGTCGATGCGCTGTTCCATCTCGCCGAAGAGCGCGAAGCCCTCGCGCTGATACTCGATCTTCGGATCGCGCTGGGCGTAGCCGCGCAGATTGATCGACTCGCGCAGCGCGTCCATCGTGCGCAGATGGCCCTTCCACTGGGAGTCGAGGATCTGGAGCTGAAGATCGCGGACGATGTCCTCGAAGCTCGGGTAGTTCGAGAAAGCGGCGTAGGTCTCCTGCTTGAGTCCTCGCCCCTCTTCGCGCTTCGCTTCGAGGAGCTGTCCGAGGCGCTCGAGGATCGCGTGGCCCAGCGCGTCGCGATCACGATGGCGCTCGCCGGTCGCGGTGCGGAAGGGCGACTCCTCGATCGAGAGCGCGATCCCGAACTGGGCCTCGAGGGCGTGGGCCATCTCGACGTAGTCGTCGTTCTCGGGCTCGCCGCGCTGGGGCCAGAGGCGGCCGAGCATTCCGACCACGAAGCCCTCGACGCAGGCTTCGATCTCGCCGCGCAGGGCCTCGGCGTCGGCCGACATCGCCGCGAGCCGCCGGGCATAGAAGGCCTGGCGCTGCTTGTTCATCACGTTGTCGTAGTCGAGCAGATGCTTGCGGATGTCGAAGTTGCGGCCTTCGACCTTCTTCTGGGCGCCCTCGATGACGCGCGAGAGCATGCGATTCTCGATCGCCTCGCCCTCCTGCACGCCGACGCGATCCCACCAGAGCTTCACGCGATCGGCCTCGAAGATGCGCAGCAGATCGTCTTCGAGGGAGAGGAAGAACTGCGAAGAGCCCGGATCGCCCTGGCGGCCGGCTCGGCCGCGCAGCTGGTTGTCGATCCGGCGGCTCTCGTGGCGCTCGGTGCCGAGGATGTGGAGACCGCCGGCGGCGAGGACCTCCTGGCGCTCGGCGGCGCACTGGGCGTCGAACTTCGCGAGCTGCGCCTCGAATTCGGGATGGCTCTTGTCGTGGCCGCATTGCTGGAGCGCCATCTGCTCGGGGTTGCCGCCGAGGACGATGTCGGTGCCGCGGCCGGCCATGTTGGTCGAGATCGTGATCGCGCCCTTGCGGCCGGCCTGGGCGACGATCTCGCTCTCCTGCTCGTGCTTCTTGGCGTTCAGCACGGTGTGCTTCAGGCCCTGCTTCGCGAGCTTCGACGAGAGCATCTCGGAGGTCTCGATGGAGATCGTGCCGACGAGGACCGGTTGGCCGCTCTCGTGGCGCGCCTTCAGCTCTTCGACCACCGCGTCGAACTTCTCCTTCTTCGTCTTGAAGACGACGTCGGCATGGTCGTGGCGGATCATCGGCCGGTTGGTCGGCATCAGCGAGACGTCGAGGTTGTAGATCTTGGCGAACTCCTCGGCCTCGGTATCCGCGGTCCCGGTCATGCCGCCGAGCTTCTCGTACATGCGGAAGTAGTTCTGGAACGTGATCGAGGCGAGGGTCTGGTTCTCGCTGCGGACCTGGATGCCTTCCTTCGCTTCGACCGCCTGGTGCAGACCGTCCGACCAGCGCCGGCCCGGCATGAGGCGGCCGGTGTGCTCGTCGACGATCACGACCTCCTTGCTGCCGTCGTCGCCGGCGCGCACGACGTAGTCGACGTCGATGCGCTTCAGGGAGTGGGCCGCGAGGGCCTGCTGGAGCGCGTGCAGCACGGGCAGCATGCCGGGATCGAAGAGGTTGTCCACGCGCAGCATCTGCTCGCATTTGTGGACGCCCTGGTCGGTGAACGTCGCGGAGTGGGCCTTCTCGTCCACCCAGAAGTCGCCCGTCTCGTCGATGCCCTTCGAAGGCTCGGCGGCGGTGCCGGGCACGAGGGAGGGGATCAGGCGATTGGCGATCGTGTAGATCTGGGTGTTCTGCTCGGAGGGGCCCGCGATGATGAGCGGCGTCCTCGCTTCGTCGATCAGGATCGAGTCGACCTCGTCGACGATCGCGAAATGCAGCTCGCGCTGGACGCACGACGCCAGCGAGAACTTCATGTTGTCGCGCAGGTAGTCGAACCCGAGCTCGTTGTTCGTGCAGTAGGTGATGTCGGCCCGGTAGGCGGCCTGGCGCTGGGCGTCGGTCAGGCCGTGGACGATCGCGCCGACCTCGAGGCCGAGGAAGCGGTGGACCTGGCCCATCCACTCGGCATCGCGCTTGGCGAGGAAGTCGTTGACGGTCACGACGTGGACGCCGCGACCGGTCAGGCCGTTGAGGTACGAGGGCAGCGTCGCGACGAGGGTCTTGCCCTCGCCGGTCTTCATCTCGGCGATGCGACCGCGATGGAGGATGATGCCGCCGATCAGCTGGACGTCGTAATGGCGCTGGCCGAGGGTCCGCTTCGACGCCTCGCGCACCGTCGCAAAGGCCTCCGGCAGGAGCTCGTCGAGGCTCTCGCCCCGCTCGAGACGTTCCCGGAAGATCGCCGTCCGGGCCCGCAGGTCCGCGTCGGACAGCTTCGACAGCTCGCCTTCGAGGTTGTTCGTCCGCTCGACGAGGGGAAACAGCCGGCGGATCGCCCGGTCGTTCGCGGTTCCGAGAATCTTGCTGAAAATGCGCTGCATCGGCCCGATCCGGATCCGACGAACGACCCGGACCGGACACGCATCCGACGAGCATCGGGCGCGCTGGCCGGGTTCGAGGCGCTGTCGAAGGTCTTTGGGGGACTTCGAACGGGCGGAAGGTTAGGAGAGGCGTCCGCAGGCAGCAATCGAGCGCCCGGGATCGGGCGAGGCGGCCCGCGGGCTCGGTTTCGTCGGCGGGACCTCGAGGGCGACGCGAGCCGGCCGGATCGGCGCGCGGGGTCGCGCGCTCGATCGAAGGTCGCTCAATCGAAGATGTAGTCGAGGGGATTGCGCGGCGTGCCGTTCACTTCGACGACGTAGTGGAGGTGGGGGCCCGTGCTGCGGCCCGAGTTCCCGATGGCCGCGATCTTCTGGCCCCGCTCCACCGTCTGTCCGGCCTTCACGAAGATCGCCGAGGTATGCCCGTAGGTCGTCTTGACCCCGAAGCCGTGGTCGATGACGAGGGCCCGGCCAAGGGGGCCTTTCTGGCCGGCGAAGATCGCTCGGCCCCGGGCCGGCGCCACGATCGGCGTGCCGCTCGCGGCGGCGATGTCGAGGCCGGCGTGCATCTGGCGTCGGCCGGTGAAGGGCGAGACGCGCGGGCCGAAGCGCGAGGTCAGCCAGCCCTTCGAGGGCCAGATCGACGGGCTCGAGGCGAGCTTGTCCTGCTTGTCTTCGAGCTGGTCGAGCAATCGGGAGAGCGACGCGAGCCGCTCGTCGGCGCTCGCCCCGAGATCGAGCGCGCGCTCGTCGAGGACGCCGAGCCACTCGCCTTCCTCCGCGCTCGGCACACCCGCCGAGAAATCTTCGTCGTCGCCGCCGCCCTGCCCGGTCCAGGCCGAGTCGGTCGGGACGGCGGCATCCAGCGGCGCTTCGTCGCCGTGGTCATGGGCCGCGCCGGCCGTTCCTTCGAGCGGCTCCTCTTCGATCGCCTGCTCCCCCCCGACGCCGACGGCGCCCGGCAGGTTCGCGATGATGCGCACCTTGCGCTCGAGGTCGGCGACCTTCGAGAGCCGCGTATCGACCTCCTGGATGCGCGCACGGAACGCGGCGATCTGCTCGCGCTGCTGGCCCGCCTCGGCGCGCAGGCTCGCGAGCTCCGAGATGTCGCCGCGGAGTCGGAAGTAGTCGAGCGACATCGCCCCGACGACGAGGACGGCGACCCCTGCCACGATCGCGACGCGCTTGACGGTCCGCTTCGGGATCGAGAGCTGGACGGGTCGAGCGTGCGCGTCTTTCAGCCAGATCAGCTTGTAGGCTTCCATCGACTCTCCGTGTTAGGCCTGGTGCGGCTCGCTCGTGCCGCGCATGCGTCCGTTTCTCGGGTTCAATCGGGCAGGGATACGCCGATGCGGAGCTTCCCCATCTGGATTTCGTCTTCGCTCTTGAGGATCTGGCGGGAGACCTTCGCGCCGTTGACCAGGGTGCCGTTCGTGCTCCCGAGGTCCTCGACGAAGAAGCGCTCGCCGTCGAAGCCGAGGGCCGCGTGGGCTCGGGAGATCGTCGCCTCGGCGAGCGCGAGATCCGCCTTCCGACCGCGCCCGATCACGATGCGATCCCGATCGATGGCCACCTCGAGCCCCTCGTAGAAGCCCGAGAGCACGATCGCCATCGCCCCGGACGGGGGTCGCCTGCGCGGTGTCTCTTCACTCAGCCCGGCGAGTGCCATCGCCCGATCCCCCACGATCCTCGACTTTTCATCGAACAGGGGGTTCATCGGCCCCGGTCCCGAGGGCCTTGATGGACCTGGATCACACTTTTCGGGGATCCGGGCGCATTTTTTCGGCAAATGAACGGGCTAGCGCCGCTCCAGCAGGGAGCGGGCGTGCTGACGTGTGACCTCGGTCACACGCTCGCCCCCCGCCATGCGGGCCAGCTCCTCGATGCGGGCCTCGCCCTCGACCCGGGCGACCCGGGTCCGGGTCCGCCCGCCCGCCTGCTCCTTGCGCACGACGAAATGGCGGTCGGCGAAGGCCGCGATCTGGGGCAGATGCGTGATGCAGAGAACCTGATGCTCGGTCGCGAGCTCGGCCAGCACCCGACCGACCCGCTCGGCCACCGCCCCGCCGATCCCCGCATCGACCTCGTCGAACACGATCACCATGTTCCGGTCCGCCCGCCGGAGCGAGTTCTTGATCGCCAGGAAGAGCCGCGAGAGCTCGCCGCCCGACGCGACCCGTTGGATCGGCCGCGGCTCCTCGCCGGCATTGGCGGAGAACAGGAATTGCGGCCGCTCGCGACCCGAGGCGCCGGTCTCGAGCCCGGGCGACCCCTCGTCCGGCGAACAAGGCTCGAGCGCCACGGCGAAGCGCGCCCCCGCCATCGCGAGATCCCCGAGCTCGGCCTCGACCGCCTTCGCGAGCTTCTTCGCCGCCTGCGCCCGGGCCCGCGAGAGCTGGGTCGCGCTCTCGTTCGCCGCCGCGACACGCCGCGTGCGCTCGACCTCGAGCTCGCGGATGCGGACGTCGGCGCCCGTCAGCGTCTCGATCTCGCGCACGATCGCCTCGCGCTGGGCCCCCATCTCGAGCGCGCTCTGGCCGTACTTGCGCCGAAGCTTCTCGAGGCGGGCGATCCGCTCCTCGACGAGCGCGAGGCGGGCAGGATCGATCTCGAGCTCGGCGAGGTAGTCCGCGGCCCGGACCGCGACGTCCTGCAGCTCGCTCTCGAGGGCCTCGAGCCGTTCGGCGAGGGGGCCGAGGTCCGGATCCATCCGCCGCGCGGAGACCAGCGCACGCCGCGCGGTCGCGACGGCCTGTTCCGCGGCGGGGGTCTCGCCATCGCCCCCCGAGAGCGCGGTCGAGACGAGGGCCAGGTCGTCGGCCAGGCGCTCGGCGTGGGTCAGGCGGCGGTGCTCCGCCTCGAGCGCCGCGATGCTGGCGGGATCGAGGTCCTCCTGCTCGAGCTCGCGGCGCTGGTATTCGAGGAAGTCGAGGCGACGGGCACGATCCTCTTCGGCGAGGCGCAGCGCGCGGATCTCGCGGTCGAGCTCGCCGATGCGGGCGACCTCGCGGCCGACGATCTCGCGCAGGCTCGTCTTGTTGGCGTAGGCGTCGAGGGCCAGCATGTGGGTCTCGGCGTGGCGCAGGGCCTGGGAGCCGTGCTGACTCGAGATCTCGAGCTGACCGCCGAAGACCTCCGCGAGGGTCGCCACCGGCACGAGCTGCCCGCCGACGCGGGCCCGCCCACGGCCGCCCGGCTGGAGCGTCCGCCGCACGATCAGCTCCGGCGCCTCCTCGGCTTCGAAGGCGGTGTCGGCGACGAGCCCCCGGGTCGCGAGGTCGCGCGCGACGTCCTGATGGCCGTCCATGCGGAAGATCGCCTCGACGGATCCTTCGGCGGCCCCGCTGCGCAGCGCGTCGGCCCCGGCGCGGCCCCCGGCGAGCAACGCGAGCGCGGAGAGCACGATCGATTTGCCGGCGCCGGTCTCGCCGGTCAGGACGTTGAGCCCCGCGCCGAACTCGAGCTCCACCGACTCGACGAGCGCCAGGTTCTCGATCCGCAAGAGCTCGATCATCGACCCCACCCCCACGACCCGCGCCGCGCCGGCCGAGGCGGATGATCCCGTTTCCCCGCGCCCGCCCGCAAGCGGCGCGGCCCCGGAAGACGCCCGAAGGCGGCGGCCGACGACGCGCCGAGGCCGCGATCGGCCTCGGCTAGCATGGCTGGATGAGCGCCGACGAGACCCTCGACCTCTTTCCCGAACGCGCGGCGCGGAACCTCGAGCCCCACGCCCCGCTCGCCGAGCGGATGCGGCCGCGGCGCCTCGAGGAGCTGGTGGGCCACGACGCCCTGCTCGCCCCGGGCCGCCCGCTCCACACCCTGCTCCAGGGCCAATCCCTGCCGTCGCTCCTGCTCTGGGGACCGCCCGGGAGCGGCAAGACCTCCCTCGCCTGGATCCTCGGCGAACGGGCCGATGCGCGGCTCGTCCCGCTCTCCGCCGTGACGGCGGGGGTCCCCGACATCCGGAAGGCGGTCGAGAGCGCGCGGCGGACCCGGCTCCGGACGCTGCTCTTCATCGACGAGATCCACCGCCTGAACAAGGCGCAGCAGGACGCCCTGCTCCCGTCGGTCGAGGCGGGGACCGTGACCCTGATCGGGGCGACGACGGAAAACCCGTCCTTCAGCGTGATCGCACCGCTGCTCTCACGCTGTCGCGTGATCGTGCTCGAGGCGCTCCCGCTCGCGGCCCTCGAGCAGGTGATCGAGCGCGCCCTCGGCGATCGCGTGCGCGGCCTCGGGGCGACACCGATCGATGTCCCCGAAGACGCCCGGCGCGCGCTGATCCTCGCGTCGCAGGGCGATGCGCGGCGCCTGCTGGGCACGCTCGAGGCCGCCGCCTCGATCCACCTCGCGAGCGGCAAGCGCGCCCTGCCCCTCGATCTCGAGACCGTCGCCGCGGCGGTCGGCCGCGAAGCCCTCCGCCACGACCGCGACGGCGAGGAGCATTTCAACGTCGTGTCCGCGCTGATCAAGAGCCTGCGCTCGAGCGATCCCGACGCCGGCCTCCACTATCTCGCGCGCCTGATCGAGGCCGGCGAGGATCCGCTCTACGTCGCGCGACGGCTCGTGATCTTCGCGTCGGAGGATGTCGGCAACGCCGATCCGACGGCCTTGTCGCTCGCCCTCGCCGCCCATCAGGCGGTCGAGCGGATCGGCATGCCCGAGGGTCGCATCCCGCTCGCGCAGGTGACGACCTATCTCGCCTGTGCCCCGAAGAGCAACGCCGCCTATCGCGCCCTGGGTCTCGCGGTCGAAGATCTGAAGGGCCACGGCCCGCTGCCGGTCCCGAAGCATCTGCGCAACGCGCCGACGGCGCTGATGCGCGAGCTCGGGTACGGCGAGGATTACGTCTACGCGCACGGCGAGCCCGACGCGTTCGTCGCCGCCGAGAACCTGCCGGAGAACCTGCGTGGACGGGTCTACTACGAGCCCGAGGCCCGCGGCGCGGAGATCGAGATCGGCCGGCGCCTCGCGGACTGGCGCGAACGGCGCCGGCGCCC
>JBIPOQ010000482.1:0-3342 GCA_044379055.1 Myxococcota bacterium | reverse complement strand
ACGTGCTCGCGCACCGCGTCGCCGTCGAGGCCCGCACGGGCTCGCAGCCGGAAGCCGAGGTCTCGCGATGGATCGTCTCGGAAATCGTCGATCGGGTCGCGATCCCGCTCTGAAGCGCGCGCGAAGGCTCTTCAAGCCCCCGCGAAGCCTGCGCGCGACGCGCCCGGGCTGGTGCTTCGTCGCGATCATCTTCGGGGTCGGCTTCGCCGCGCTCAACACGGGCAACAACCTCCTCTATCTGGTGTTTGCCCTGATGCTCGCGTTCCTCGTGCTCTCGGGGATCCTGTCGGAGGCTTCGCTGCGGGGCGTCTCCGTCGAGCGAATCGTTCCGCGCGAAGTCTTCGCCGGGGTGTCGAATCCGGTCCTGCTGCGGATCCGCAATCGCCAGACCCGGGTCGCGGCCTTCGCCCTCTCGGTCGAGGATCGGCTCGAGCCGGGCTCGGGTCGAAGCGCCGCCGCGTCGGCGACCGCGGGCCGCTGCTTCGTCCTGCGCGTCGGGCCGGAATCGGTCGTCGACCGGAGCTATGCGCTGGTGCCTGCGCGCCGCGGCGAGCTCGAGCTCGCGACGCTGCGCGTGTCGACCCGCTTTCCCTTCGGCCTGTTCGTGAAGTCCGTCGAGATCGCGGCACCGGAGACGGTGCTCGTCTATCCGGCGCTCGTGCCCATCGCCCCCGCTGTCGCCGCCCGGGGCTCCCGGCAGGAGACGGATCATCGCCCCGGTCGCTCGCCGGTCGGCGACGCCCTGTCCGGCGTGCGCGAGTTCGCCCGCGGCGATTCGACGGCGCGGGTCCACTGGCGTCGGAGCGTCCGCAGCGGCCGCCTCGTGGTCGGCGAGCGCGAGGGCCATACCGCCGCCGAGGTCGAGATCCTGCTGCTGTTCGGCGGAGACCCGACGCCGGCGGCGATCGAAGGACGCATCTCCCGCGCCGCGAGCGAGCTCGTCCACCACCTCGACGCCGGCCACCGCGTCGGCCTGCGGACCCGCACGATCCGCTACGCCCCCGCGACGGGCCCGGCCCATCGCCGCGACCTGCTGCAATTCCTCGCCCGCCTCGAGCCCGACGACGAAGCCGTCCTCCCCGGCGCCTCGGAGGAGAGCTCCGCATGAGCCGCCGCGAGTTCCGCGGCCGGGTCGAAGGCCCGCGCCCGCCCGCCGCCTGGCTGATGTCGCTCGTCGCCGCCGCCACGCTCTGGCTGACGGAGCAGCTCCCGCCCTGGCTCGTCGCCGTCCAGCTGGCGGCCTTCGCGTTCTCCTTTGCGACGCGCCACGCGCCGCCGGCCTTCCGCAGCAGCCCGGTCTGGCTCAACGTCCTGATGGCGGGCATCACGACGATCACGATCCGCTCGGCCCTCGCCGGCAATCCCGCGACGATCTCCCTCGCCTACTTCACGGCCCTCGCCCAGGGGCTCCAGCTCCTCGATGCGAGGCCGCGCAAGTCCGAGTTCGTGCTCGTCGCCGTCGCGCTCTTCCAGGTCGTGCTCGCCTCGAACCTGACGGACAGCGTCTTCTTCCCGCCCCTCGTGCTCGTGTTCCTCGCGTCGGTGACCTGGACGCTGCTCGTCCACACCCTCGCGCTCGAGGCCGCCGAGGCCGGCGATCCCCAGGCCGCCGAGCGCGTGGTCGCCCCGGACCTGCGGCGCCTCACCTTCGTCGCGACGAGCGCCTGCGTCGTGCTCGCGATGGGCCTCTTCGTCGTCCTGCCGCGGCTCAAGACGAGCGTGCTGCAGGGCGGCCTCCGCTCGGGCATGAGCCTCTCGGGCTTCTCCGACAAGGTCGCCCTCGGCGACGTCGGTCGGATCCGCCTCGACCATTCGGTCGTGCTCCGGGTCGAAGCCCTCGACGGCGAGCTCCCCGATCCGGTCGACGCCTACTGGCGCGGCCTCGCCTTCGACGCCTTCGATGGCCGCAGCTGGTCGATCTCCCCGGCCGAGCACGCCGGGCTGCGACAGCCCATCAACGGGATCGGCCGCTTCGGCATCGAGCTGCGCCCCCAGAACGACGCGCCCGTCCGGGTCCAGCGCATCCTGCGCGAGGCGCTGGACGCCGAGGTGCTCTTCAGCGCCGGCGACGCGCGACGGATCGAAGGGCCGTTCCAACGCCTCGAGCGGGACGCCAACGGTGGTCTCTACGTCCCCGGCCACGGCCCCGAGCGCCTGCGGTACACGATCTGGACGAGCACGCCGGCGCGCGATGTCCGGCGACTCGCCGGCGAGCGCGCCCTGCCCCCCGTCGAGCCCGGACCGCGCCGCGCGCGCAGCGCGAAGCGGGCCGATCGCTATCTCGCCCTCCCGCCCCTCGATGCCCGGGTCGCCGCGCGCGCCGCGGCGCTCGTCGCCGGCGCGCCGAACGACTACGAGCGGGCGCTCCGCCTCGAAGCGGCCCTGCGCCGCGACGGTCGCTACACGGATTCGCCGCCGCCCCTCGGCGACGAGAAGACCTCGCCGATCGAGGCCTTCGTGCTGGGCGAGCTCGAGGGCCACTGCGAGTACTTCGCGAGCGCGATGGTCGTGCTCGCCCGGGCGCAGGGCCTGCCCGCGCGGCTCGTGAACGGCTTCGCCGGGGGCCAGCCCAACCCCGTCGGCGGCTTCATCGAGGTCACCCAGGCCGATGCCCACGCCTGGGTCGAGATCCACTTCGAGCGCTCGGGCTGGGTCCGCTTCGATCCGACGCCCCCCGACCGGAGGCTCCGGGCCGAGACCGCCCTCTCCCTCGCCGAGCGCGCGGCCCAGCTCGCGAGCGCCGTCGAGCTCTGGTGGTTCCAGCGCGTCGTCGACTACGACAGCGCCGACCAGATCGGGGCCCTGCGGGCCCTCTGGCGGCGCTTCTCTCCGGAAGCCGCGAGCGGCCTCGCCGACGCTCGCGAAGAGGAGCGGGAGCGCGGTCGGGAGCGCTTCGGCTTCGATCTCGAGGGATGGAGCGATCCGCGGCTCCTCGGGGCCCTCGTCGCCCTCGCAGGTCTGCTGGCAGCAGCCCGCTTACTGCGCGCGAAGCCGCAGGGCCCGGACCCGATTCCGTTGGTCTACCGGCGGGCCCAGCGCATCCTCGCGCGCCGCGGGATCCGCCGTGCACCGAACGTGTCGGCGCTGGACTTCGCCGAGGCGGTCGCGGCGCGCCTCCCCGATCCCGGCGCCCGCGCCTTCCGCGAGATCACCGCGGCCTATCTCGCCGAACGCTTCGGCGCGGCCCGCCCCCAGGACCGCGAAGCCGAGCTCGCCGCGCTACAGGACGCCGTAGATCGGATGGGTCTGGGGGATCACGCGCACGTCCGTTAGTCGCGCCTCCGCCCGCGCGAGCCAGGCGAGACACCGATCGGCGCTCGGACGCGCGTCGACCCCGCCCTT
>JBIPOQ010000057.1:0-11988 GCA_044379055.1 Myxococcota bacterium | reverse complement strand
TCTCGCATCGAGATCCTGACGTCCTTCTACAAGCACCCGCTCGAGATCATGGCGAACGCCACGATCACGGCAGTGCTCCTCTACCCGATTCTCGGCTGCTCGATCCTCGGCACGTTCTGGTACAACTTCTTCGCGGCGACCGGCGAATACTTCTATCACGCCAATCTGCGAAGCCCGCGCTGGCTCCGATTCCTGATCCAGACCCCCGAGCTGCACTCGGTCCACCATCAGATGGACGTTCACCGGTTCAACTTCGGGGACCTCCCGCTCTGGGATCGTCTCTTCGGGACCTACCGGGATCAGACCACGTTTTCGGCGCGCTGTGGATTTCCGGACGGAGCGGAGCAGAGGCTGGGCGACATGCTGGTCTTTCGCGACGTGACCTCGGGACCGGCGGACTAGCAGATGGAAATTCGGGCTGCGCGAGGCTACGAGCACACCGCCCGAATCACTCGCGGCAGACGATTCAAGGAATATCGCCTACGGATCGGGTCCGGCGGATCGGGTCCAGCCGGTCGCGTTCCTCGACTTCTGGCCGGATCGATGGCCCGACGATCTCGGCTGGGCCTATGTCGCGATCTCGGGGCCGGGATTCGAGGAAGCCATTTCGGTCGTGGTCACGAAATCGGGCCGGATCCGATCGATCGAGTGGGGACGGCCGTGAGTCATGGCCCCTCGACCCCGGGCTCGGGATCACGGAAGACGCGCCAGGACGTGATCCGGCCCTCGCCATCGAAGCCGAAGAGCTCCGTCACGGCCGCAGTCCGCGGAGCTCGGCCCTCGCGCTCGTCGACGGCGACGCCGTGGACCAGGGCTTCCATTCCGCAAACGATCGCGCGATGGCAGCCGAGCAGCACGCGCCGATCCCGCGCATGGGCGGGGTCCCAGAGCGCGCGGCCGTCGTCGAGGCGCTCGGGGCCGCGGCCGACGGGATCTTCGACGCAGGCCTCCTCGCTGAAGCGACGCCGCCAGGCGTCGAATGCGCCCGTATTCCAGAAGTAGAGATGGTCCTCGATCGCCTGCCGGATCTCGCCGTCGCTGCGCGCCGGCGCGGGACGTTCGGAGGGCGGCGGAAGGGTCGGATAGAAGGCCTTCCAGAGCGCTTCGGGGACCGGATCGGCGAAGGTCCGATTTGTTGCGAGCAGGCCCGAGGCGTCGACGGAATAGACGCCGGTATAGCTCAAGGTGCTGCGCGCGCCGTCTCTTCGATCGGGGCCCCGGCCGGGCGTGTCGAGATGGGTCACGGCGCGAAGATCGGCGACGACCTCGTTCCCGCCGGTCGTGAGTCGATAGATCTCCATGTCGAGACGCAGGCCCGCGGCATGCATGTTCCGCCACTCGACCTCGTAGCTCCCCATCGGTCGAAGTCCGGTTCCGACCGGATCCTCGATCGCGTAGTCGGGCCGGAAGCACGCGCGCCACTCGGCATGGCTCGCGGTCTTCCAGAGCCGGACCTGACGCCTCACGATCTCGCGCAATGCTTCGGCGGTCGACATTTCGTCCTCCCGCCTCCGACGATAACGGAGGCTGCGCGAGGGACCGCAGCCGACGGCAGGAATCTCCGGAGGGCGCGCCATCCGGCGGACCGGCGATCGCTCCAGTAACTTCGGGAAATTCGCGAGGCCGCGATCGCGCGGTGGGGTCGCCGCCCGCGAAGAGCGCAGGCTTCCTGCCCGCGCAGAAGGCGACGAAAGGAGCTCCCGTGTGCGAATCCCGCAAGGCCCTCCACGAGCTGATCGATCTGTTGCGCGAGGTCGACCAGCGCTACCTCGGACCCGAGTGGAACCTCAACAGCGATGCCGACATCGCCGAGGGGACCCGCGCGGTCATGCACATGCTGCAGGGCGGCCTCGTCAGTCATTTCGAGGACGATCCGGACCATCCGACCTTCCGGAAGATCGTCTCGCCGACCCGCAAGTTCACGGGCGACAATCCCGATGCGATCTACTTCGAGTCGCCGGTTCGCCACGGACTGACCTATCGAGTGCGTGGCAACATGGCAGGCGCCGTCTACGTCTCGATCACGGTGGAGACCGGTCCCCGGGACGGCACCCTCGGCGCCGGCACGAACGGCGTCATCAACGACACGATGTTCGACGTCGCCCCCGACGGATCCTTCGAGATCGTCCTCGGCGGTCCGGCGCAGCCGAAGAACTGGCTCGCGCTCCCCGAGAACGCGAACCGCATCACGACCCGACACTATTTCGAGGAGGAGAAGACGGCGGCGGCGGACGATCTGCGGTCGGTGCCGCTGTCGATCGCGGTGATCGCCGGGGATCAGCGGCCGGTCGAGACGCCGAACGACGCTTCGGTCGCGGCGGGTCTCCGTCGGGTCGCGGGCTTCGTCCGCGCACGGACGCTGGGCATGCCGCCGATGGTGAACCGCGAGCAGCCCGCATTCGTGTCGAAGGTGCCGAACGTCTTTCCGAAGCCGGTGAAGCCCGGCTCGATGGGGCTCGCGGCCTTCGATGCGGCCTACTCGATGGCGCCCTACCTGATCGGCCCGGATCAGGCGCTCGTCATCACGGCGCGCTGGCCCGCCTGCCGCAGCGGCTACGTCTGCCTCTGGACGCGCCATCAGATGACCTACGACTACGTCAACCGCCAGGTCGGGCTCAATCGGAAGCAGACGAAGCTCGAGCCCGACGGCTCCCTTCGCATCGTCCTCGCCCATCGCGACCCGGGCGTGCCGAACTGGCTCGACAGCGAGGGGCGCCCGTTCGGCATCGTGTTCTGGCGCTTCTTCCTGCCCGAGGGCGAGATCGAGACGCCGCAGGCGACCGTCGTTCCGTTCGCCGATATCGCGCGGCGATGATCACGCGCGAGCTCGCCGATCATTTCGCCCGGGACTGGATCGAGGCCTGGAACGCGCATGATCTCGAGCGGATCCTCGCGCACTACCGCGACGACTTCGTGATGTCGTCGCCGCGGATCGCGGTCGTGGCGGGGGAGCCTTCCGGGGTGCTTCGGGGGAAGCCGGCGGTCGCCGCCTACTGGAAGAAGGCGCTGGCCGCCGCGCCCGAGCTCCGCTTCGAGCTCGTCGAGACCTTCGTCGGCGCCGACTGCCTCGTGCTTCGCTATCGGGGCGTGCGGGGGCCGGCGGCGGAGGTCTTCTTCTTCGACGGCGACGGGCGCGTCGTCCGGGCGGCGGCGAGCTATTCCTGAGCGGGGTCCGCCAGCGAGGGCGGGCACCGGTCGGAGGAGGGGGCCGATTTGCACGCCGCGAAGCAGCCCATGACCTTCGATCACGCGCGGCTCCGCCGGGCGGTCCGGCTCGTCGCGGTCCTGAATCTCTGTTATTTCGGAGTCGAGTTCGCAGTCGCACGGGCGATCGGATCCGTCTCTCTCTTCGCGGACTCGATCGACTTTCTCGAGGATGCTTCGGTCAACGGATTGATCCTGGTCGCGCTCGAATGGCGCGCGGAGCGGAAAGCGATCGTCGGGATGGTGCTCGCGGGAATCCTGCTCGTCCCCGGGATCGCCACGCTCTGGACCGCCTGGAGCAAGTTCATGATGCCGGTAGCCCCCCATCCGGTGATGCTCACGACCGCGGGTCTCGGCGCGCTCGCCGTCAATCTCTTCTGTGCGATCCATCTCGCTCGCTACCGCGATCACATCGGGAGCCTCACCCGTGCGGCCTTCCTCTCCGCCCGGAACGATGCCCTCGCGAACGTCGGAATCGTCGGGGCCGGGCTCGCGACCGCAGCGACGGGCTCGGCCTGGCCCGATCTCGCCGTCGGGCTCGCGATCTTCGGGATGAATCTCGACGCGGCCCATGAAATCTTCACGGCGGCGCGTCACGAGCACGACCTGGCGCTGACGGCTGCGAACCGCGAGCATCGAGCCTGAGCGGCGCTTCGGTCCGTCGGGGGCGCGCGAAGACGAAGGAGGCGGCGACGATGGCGGCGAAGAAGCGCTCAGCGCAGACCGTTGCGAAGCCCGCCCGTCCCGCGACCGTCGAGGCCTACCTCGCCGGATGTCGGCCCGAGATCCGCCCGCAGCTCGAGCGGATCCGGCGTACGATTCTGCGGGCGGCCCCGGGCGCTCGCGAGCGGATCAGCTACCAGATGCCTGCCTATGCGCTCGAGGGGGGCGGCATCCTCGCCTATTTCGGTGCCTTTCGGAGTCATGTCGGTTTCTATCCGCCGGTTCGCGATCCCGTCCTGAAGAAGGCTGCTGCGCGCTATGCGGGGCCGAAGGGCAATCTCCGCTTTCCGCTCGACGAGGCGATCCCGCATGCCCTGATCGCGAAGATCGTGCGGTCGCGGGTCCGCGCGCTGGCGGCGAAGGCTTCGTCTCCCGCGCGCGCGAGCCGGAAGCCCGCTGCCGGACGTCGGGCGGTCGGTCGATGACGGAGCGGCTCGATGCGCTGACGATCGACGCGCGTTTCTGCGGTCCGCCGCGGTCGGGCAACGGCGGTTATGTCTGCGGTCGAGTCGCCGCGGCGCTCGGCGACCGGGGCGGGGCAGTCCGCGTGCGCTTGAAGGCGCCGCCGCCGATCGGGGTCGAGCTGCGGATGGAGACGACGGGGGAGGGCGCGCGGCTGCTCGACGGGGAGCAGCTGATCGCGGAGGCGAGCCGGACGCATCTCGAGCTGCCCGTTCCGAGCGCGGCGACGCTCGAGGAGGCCGAGCGCGCGTCCCGCCGCTATCTCGGCTTCGAGGAGCACAACTTCCCGACCTGCTTCGTCTGTGGTCCCGAACGCCGAGCCGGCGACGGGCTGCGGATCTTCCCGGGCGCCCTCGACCGCGAGCCCGGAGTCCTCGCCGCGATCTGGACGCCCGATGCGAGCCTCGCGGACGCGACAGGTCAGGTCCGAAGCGAGTTCCTCTGGGCCGCCCTCGATTGTCCGGGCGCCTTCACGCGCTATCCGCTGACCTCGGGCGTCGCACTGGTCCTGGGCGAGCTCAGCGTTTCGCAGTCCCGACCTCTCGAGGTCGGGGCAGCCTGCAGCCTGATCGCCTGGTCCCTCGGCGACGAGGGGCGGCGACGTCATGCCGGCACCGCGCTTCATCGCGCGGACGGCGCGCTCGTCGCCTTCGCCCGCGCCGTCTGGGTCGAGGTTCCGGCGCAGGCCTGGAGCTGAGCCCCGAGTCGATCCGATGCCATCGGCCGCTTCGGGGCAGGCGCCGAATGATCCATCCAGTAGCCATCCAGAAGAGGAGCAACACCCCATGACCGAAGCAACACGATCGAAGAGCCGGCTGACCCTCGAGGAGATGTCCGATCGATTCCTGATCCAGGACGTGATCACCGAGGAGGCGGCCGCGATCGACGAGCGCGACTGGGATCGCTGGGAAGCGACCTACGTCGCCGATGCGAAGATCGACTGGTCGGGAAACGGGGGCGCGAAGGGGGATCCGAAGGTGATCCGCGCATGGGCCTCGTCGGTCCTCTCGGAGGCGAACTTCCCCTATCCGCAGTACCAGCACTACTGCACGAATTTCCGCATCCGCGTCGACGGCGACCGCGCGACCTCGCGGCATCTGCAGATCATTCCGATCTCCGTCGTCTCGCCGGGGGGCGGGCGTCAGATCGCCTTCTCGGGGATCTGGTTCGAGGACGAGCTCGTTCGCGAGTCCGACGGCTGGAAGATCTCGGCACGCCGCGAGTTCCGCGCCTGGCAGCACAACTTCCCCGCGACCTTCCAGGTCCCGGAGGCCTGACGCGCGGCGAGTCTGCGGGAGAGGGAGGAGCCGCATGGAATATCTCGTGATCCCGCTCGCGGCCTTCGCGGCGTCGACGGTGACGCTCTTCTCGGGCTTCGGCCTCGGGACGCTCCTCATGCCCGTCGTCGCGCTCTTCCTGCCCGTCGATCTGGCGATCGCGGTGACGGCGGTCGTCCACCTCGCGAACAACGTCTTCAAGGGAATCCTGCTCGGGCGGCACGCGAGCGGCGAGGTGTTCCTCCGATTCGGGATCCCGGCGATCGCCGCGGCCCTCGTCGGCGCGCTGCTTCTCGGCCGCCTCTCGGCGGCGACGCCGCTCTTCGAATACGCGCTCTTCGGGCGCGATCTCGCCGTCACCGCGCTCGGCCTCGTCACCGGTCTCCTCATCCTCGCGTTCGTCGCGATCGAATCGTCGCCGCGACTCGCGCGCGCGACCGTCGATGCGCGCTGGCTCCCGCTCGGCGGAATCGTCAGCGGGTTCTTCGGTGGGCTGTCGGGGCATCAGGGCGCATTTCGGAGCCTCTTCCTCCTCAAGGCGGGGCTCGACAAGCAGGCCTTCATCGCGACCGGCATCGTCATCGCAATCGCCGTCGACCTCGCGCGCACGGGGATCTACGGCTTCCGATTCCTCGAGACGGACCGCCCGATCGAATGGCCCCTGGTCGGCGCGTCGACCCTCGCGGCGTTCCTCGGCGCCTATCTCGGGGCGCGGCTCGTCGAGAAGGTGACGCTCGCGACCGTCCGCGCGATCGTTTCGGTCCTGCTCATCGGGATCGGGATCGGGCTCGCGGCCGGGATCGTCTAGGCGGAGATGCCGTCCCGTCGCCGGTGAGGGGGCCGCGATCTTCGGCTTGCCGCGCGAGGCCGATCGGAGGGCTCCTTCGATCAGCACTTCGTCGAACCGCGCGCTTCGTTCAGCGCGATTCGTAATGGAGCAGCGCTGCCTCGAGGGAGAGCGCCATCGCCCGCGGCGCCGGGTCGTAGGTCGGCAGCAGGATGCGCGCGAGGCGCGGGAGCATGAAGCGATTCCGGACGCGATCGAAGGCGCGGTTCTTCGCCTCGGCGTCGGCGGGCAGGGTCCCGCGCTCGCGGTCGACGGACGCGAGGTAGGCCGCGACGCGGTTTCCGTAGCGCTGGAGATGGGTCAGGAAGTCGTAGTAGCCGAGCAGGCGTCGGACGAGGCCGGGATGGAGGGCGCGGAGCACGTCGTGGCAGACACTGCGGTGCTCGAACTCTTCGGCGAGATGCCAGGCCCAGAGATCCCGCGCGGAGGGGTCCGCAGTCCGCAGGAAGGGCTCGGCCGGGCCGAAGAAGAACTCGGCGGAGACGAGGCCCGTGCACTCGAAGCCCTCGCAGTAGGCGAGGTTCCAGGCGAGGCTCTTCTCGCGCAGGAAGCGATCGAAGTCGGCCTTGATCTCCGCCTCGAAGACCTCGAGCCCCGGGTAGTGCTGGCGGAGGACCTCGTTGTAGCGCGCGTGCAGCCGGTAGTGGTTCGCCTCCTGCTGATTGAAGAGGTCGATCGCGCGGATCAGATCCGCCTGGCGCGCGGGATCGAGCTGCTCCCGGGCGAGCTTCTGGACGCGGATCAGGTAGGGCTCGAGGTAGGGCAGCATCGTCGACGCGGCGTCGAGCTGATAGGCATAGGCGGGCGCATCGGGGATCCAGCGCGCCGGGGCATGCGTGAAGTCGAGCGAGGGGCGTCGGGCCTTCATCTCCCGAGCGTATCCGCGAAGCGGCGGGGCAACCAGCCCCGGGCCGGCGGCCTCGGCGGGCGGGGTTGCCCCCGAGCGGGTGCATCGGGGAGAATCCGCGGGCGGGGCGGCGGGGCTCGGCCGGAAAAGCGGGCGCGGAAGGAGAGCGGACATGGCGGCGAGCGCAATCGAGGTTCAGGGGATCGATCTCTTCGACCACCATCAGAGCCAGACCATGCACGACGTCGTCCGGAGCTGGCGCGCTTCGACGCCGATCGTCCGCCTGACGCCGAACCTCCTCTACCTCGCGCGCTGGCACGACTGCTGGGAGGTGTTGCGGGACCCCTTGACCTTCGGCAACGCGAACGGGTTCAAGCTCGTCGACATCCCCGAAGAAGAGCGCATGCTCGGCGAGATGGATCCCCCGCGGCATCCGCTGCTGCGCCGCGTGATGCGGACCGGCTTCACGCGGAGCTTCGTGTCCGGCCAGCAGGCCTACGCCCGGGCGCGGGCGGAGCAGCTCGTCGAGGCCATTGCCGCGAAGCCGTCCTCCGAGCTGGTGTCCGAGCTCTGCGATCGGCTGCCCAACGACGTCTCGCTCCACATGCTGGGGGTCCCCGAGGTCGACTCCCAGCGCCTGATCGACTGGGCGAAGGAGCTCCTCCACAGCGACTGGCCCGCCTATCACCGCAGCGAGCGCGGCGAAGGCGTCGCCGGCGGATTCCCCGAGTTCTCGGCCTATCTCGACGCGCTCGTCGACGAGCGCCGCCGACCCGACGCGCCGGACGACGTCCTCGCGCGCCTCGTCCGGGCGACCCTCGACGGACGGCCGCTCTCGGCGACGGTCTTGCGGACGCTCGCCGTGCAGCTCATCGTCGGCGGCTTCTCGACGGGCACGAACATGGTCGGAAGCCTGCTCTACCGCGTGCTGCGCGATCCCGCGCTGCACGCGAAGCTGCGGAGCGATCTCTCCCTCGTGCCCGCGGCCGTCGAGGAGTCGCTGCGGCTCGATCCGCCCGTCCTCTTCGTCCTGCGCAACGTCATGCACGACACGGAGCTCCACGGCATTCCCCTCGCGAAGGGGCAGCGCCTCGCCCTCGGCATTCTCTCCGCCAATCGCGACGAGGCGGTCTTCGAGGATCCCGATGCCTTCCGCCTCGATCGCGGCGCGCCCCAGCACCTGACCTTTTCGGGCGGCGCCCATCTCTGCATCGGCGCGAGCACGGCGCGCCTCGTCGGCTGCGAGGCCCTGCGCGCCTTCGTCCGCCGATTCGACGTCGGCGAGGTCGAGCTCGCTCCGGGCTTCGCGTACCACGGCGTGCCCGTCTTCCTCGAGCACGGCCCCGAGCGTCTCGACGTCCGCCGCGCGATCGCGGCCGCTGCGCGTCGCGCGCCCGGTCGGGGGTGAAAGTGGCCGAGCTCCTCAATCCCTTCGGCGTCGGTCTGCTCCTCGCCTCGCTCTACATGCTCCGCTTTCGCGCCTGGCGAAGGCCTCTGCTCGTCGTCGTCTACTTCGCCTTCTTCACGACGCTCGAATGGGTCGCGTCGCATTATTTCCTGCCGCCGGGCGCGCTCCCGGACACGATCGGCTGGGTCTGTCTCGGCCTCACGGTCCCGGTCCTCGTCGCGACGTATCTCGTCCGGCGCCAGGAGCGGCGCCAGCACGAAGGCGATTAGGCCGGCGAGCCTCTCCGCTTCGCCCTGCGTCGTTCTCGAATCCCCGTCAGGTTGACGTCGCATCAGGAATGGGCGCGCGTGTCGGATCTCGGGCGGCCCGCCGCATTTTCTGCGCCGCTCGTCCGATGGCCGGGCGTATGATCGAGCCAGGCGCGGCGCCCGACTCCGTTCGGGCGCGCGCGACGGAGGTGCCGATCGTGCGCTTTCGATTGCTGATCTCGTTGCCCGTCTCCCTCTTGATCGTCGGTCTGCTGCTCGTCTCGGCCGCGTCCCTCGTCGCGGCGGTCGAGGGGCCCTCGCCGTCGGGATCCGGGGCGATCCCGGTCTACGACGTCGCCGATCGCGCGGTCGCTTCGGTCCGCGCGGAAGCCGGCACGAGAACGGGCACGAAAGCTCGAACGGAAGCCGGGAGCGGCGAGTCCCGGTGCGACGTCCTGCGCCGCGAGATCCACGCCCTGTCGCACGAAGTCACACCCTGCGCACTCGCGCCCGAGTGTCACGGCTCTCCGCTCCTCTGCCCCGTGGCCCTCGACGTCCAGATCGAGCGCGAGTACGCGCGCCTGCGCGACGCGCTCCAGGCGCAGTGCGGGCTGCCGCGCGGGCTTCTCGACTTCGCCTGGGAGGTCGGGGCCCAGACGAAGGTTGCCGAGGGCTGCGAGCTTGCCCACGATGGGTGGGAGGCGGCCGCTCGCGGCGAGTCGGCGCCTTCGAGCTATTCCTTCTAGAGCGTCGCCGGACGAGCGGAGAACGGGATCTGTGGCGAGCGAACCGCCGACGTCGAGGTCCGGCTCCGCGCCGAGCGACGCCCTTCGCACGACGATGCGATTGGTCGAGTCGCTGCGCGATCCGGCGCGCTCGCCGCTCGGCGGGACGCGCATCGTCGTCCTCGAGACCCACGTCTCGTACATCCTGCTGACGGGCTCCCTCGCCTACAAGCTCAAGAAGCCCCTCGCCCTCGATTTCCTCGACTTCACGACCCTCGAGCGTCGCCGCATCGCCTGCGAAGACGAGCTCCGCCTCAATCGGCGCACGGCCCCCGAGCTCTACCGCCGGGTCGTCGCGATCACCGGAACCCCCGATGCCCCGTGCCTCGCGGGCCCCGGCGAAGTCCTCGAATGGGCCGTCGAGATGCGGCAATTCGATCCCGAGGCGCTCTTCTCGACGGGCCTCGAGCGGGGCACCCTCTCCGGCGAGCACGTCGATGCCCTGGCCGAGCGGATCGCCGAGTTCCATGCGGGGCTCGGGTCGGTGGTCCCGTCGTCGGACGCGGCGAACCGCGATCCGGCGGATGAGACGGTGCGGAAGAACGTCCGGGAGATCTTCGCCCTCGCGCCGCCGTCGCCGCTGCGCGCGCGGATCGAGGCGCTCGCCGGCTGGATCGAGGGCGAGCTCGCGCGCGTGGGGCCAGCAATCGCCGCGCGGCGTCGAATGGGCTTCGTCCGGGAGTGTCACGGCGATCTCCACCTCGCGAACGTCGCCCTCGTCGACGATCGACCGGTCCTCTTCGATTGCCTCGAGTTCGACCTCGCCCTGCGCTGCATCGACGTCGTCGACGAGATCGCCTTCGCCTTCATGGATTTCCGCGCCCACGGCCGGCCGGATCTCGCGGCGCGCTTCGTCAACGCCTATCTCGAGCGAACGGGGGACTACGAGGGCGTCGTCGGTCTCCGGCTCTTCGCCGTCCACCGCGCCCTCGTTCGGGCCAAGGTCGCGTTGATCCGCGCGGGCCAGCCGGACGGGGGACATGCTCCGGACGGCCGCGCGCGATCGGGCGCGGCTTCCGTTCTCGACTCCGCCGTCGAGCGCCCGCTCGCCGTCGCCGAAGGTCTCGCGCGGTCAGGGCGTCCGCGACTCGTCATCACCTGTGGTCTCGCGGGCTCGGGCAAGACGACGGTCTCGAGCCGGCTCGTCGAGGGCCTCGAGGCGATCCGGGTCCGATCGGATGTCGAGCGCAAGCGCATGGCGGGGCTCGCCGCGGCGGAGCGCTCGGGGAGCGGCCTCGGCGAGGGTCTCTACGATCCCGAAGCGAGCCGCCGAACCTACGCGCGACTCGAGTCCCTCGCCGAGCAGATGCTCGCGAGCGGCTGGTCGGTCGTCGTCGACGCGGCCTTCCTGACGGCGCGCGAGCGCGCGCCGTTTCGCGCGCTCGCGCGGCGCGGCGGGTTCGCGTTCTCGACGATCGTCTGCGACGCCCCGGTCGAGGTCCTGCGTCGCCGCATCGAAGCGCGCGGCGCGGCGGGCCGGGACGCTTCGGAGGCCGATCGAACGGTCCTCGACCGCCAGCTCACGATCCACGAGCCGCCGACCGCCGACGAGCGCGCCGAGAGCATCACGCTCTCGACCGACGCGCCGCTCGAAGAGGTCGAGGCCGCGTGCGCAGCGCTCGCGGAGCAGCTTCGCGCGAGCGCTTGAGCCCGGATCGACGCAGGCCTTCGTCGCCCCTGGAGCCTCGGCGGGAGCCCCGCGAGCGGCGACCGAGCCCGCCGCATCGCCGCATCGCCGCTGAACGCTAGGCCGACTCGAGCTCGAGTCGTGACGCGTCGCGCTCGATCCGGGTGCCGCGACGACCGGCCAGGACCTCGCAGACCGCTTCGAGCGCGCCGATCGCGGCGAAGCCTCCCGTCGCCGCGACGAACTCGCAAGCGGCCGCGACCTTCGGGCCCATCGAGCCCGGCGGAAATTCCCGCTCGGCGAAGGGGGCGAGCAGCGCCGGAGAAGCGCGCCGGATCCCCCGCGCCGCCGGTGTCCCGAAGCCGAGCGAGACGCCCCCGACGTCGGTCAGCAGGACGAGCGCGTCGGCCCCGAGCTTCCGGGCGAGGAGCGCCGACGCGTGGTCCTTGTCGATGACCGCCTCGACACCGATCTCGCGGCCCGCGCCGTCGCGGCAGACCGGAATGCCGCCGCCGCCGGCGCAGACGACGGTGACCCCGCGTTCGAGCAGGATCTCGAGG